>NZ_JBEYHT010000027.1:0-90330 GCF_040635425.1 Streptomyces laurentii
CACGGGAGGTACCCCCACCGCGTTGTCTCCCTCCTCCGCCTTGCGATCACCCGCACCGGACCCCGCTCCCTGATCCAGCCTGATCCAAAAGAAAGACCCTAGGAACGGAAGAGCGTGGTGTGCCTGTCCGCCCGCCGGGCAGGCACACCCCATGATCTCCACCAGGTGTCTCGACCTCGGGTACTTCACCCGGCCCGCCGCCGAGTGGGGTGGACCGCACGACCGCCGGGAGCCCGCCCTCGGCTATCTGGTCCGCCATGCCACCGGCACCGTGCTGTTCGACACCGGCATGGGCGAGGGGTCGCCCGAGGCCGACGCGCACTACCGTCCCGTACGCCGTGCGCTCCCCGTCGAGCCCGGTGACGTCGACGTCATCGTGAACTCCCACCTGCACTTCGACCACATCGGCGGCAACCAGCTCTTCCCCGGCACCCCCGTCCTCGTCCAGCGCACCGAACTGGCCACCGCGCGGGCCGGCGACCACACGATCGACACCCTGCTCCCGGGCGTCTCCTACCAGGAGATCGACGGCGAGTACGCGCTCGCGCCCGGCGTCCGCGTCGTCCCCACGCCCGGGCACACCGAGGGGCACCAGTCGCTCGTGCTCGACCACGGGGACCGGATGACCGTGCTCGCCGGGCAGGCGTACGACTTCGCGCACGAGTTCGGGACCCCGTACCGGCCCTGGCTCGACCGGCTCGGCGAGCTCGCCGCCGGGCGGCCGGTGCGTGTCCTGTTCGCCCATGACCACGACCTTTGGGAAGGGACGCTGCCGGCGCCCCGGTAGCCTGTGCGCCCGTGACCGCAACACTGATCTGGACCGTAGCCGCACTGATCCTCATCGGCGTCTACCTGAGCTGGACAGCCGGACGCCTCGACCGGCTGCACACCCGCATCGACGCCGCCCGCGCCGCCCTCGACGCGCAATTGCTGCGCCGCGCCTCGGTCGCCCAGGAGCTGGCCACGTCGGGGGTGCTCGACCCGGCCGCGTCGATCGTGCTCTACGAGGCGGCGCACGCCGCCCGGCAGGCCGAGGAGGAGCAGCGCGAGGTCGCCGAGAGCGAGCTGAGCCAGGCGCTGCGCGCGGTGTTCGGGGAGCCCGAGCAGGTCGAGGCGGTCCGCCGGGCGCCCGGCGGCGAGGAGGCCGCGGGGGAGCTCGCGGCGGCCGTGCGCCGGGTGCCGATGGCCCGGCGGTTCCACAACGACGCGGTACGGGCCGCGCGGGCGCTGCGCCGCCACCGCAAGGTCCGCTGGTTCCGGCTGGCCGGCCACGCCCCGTTCCCGATGGCCTTCGAGATGGACGACGAGCCGCCCGTCGCGCTCGCGGACCGCCCGGCCTGAACCGGCCGCGGCCCGCGGCATCGGCGGGTCATGATCACCTACGGTCGAAAATGATCCACGGGGTCCGTATTGGCCCTTGATGTGGACTGGTCGTGGCCTGTTTCCTCACTCTTGTCTTAACCCGCTGTGAACGAGTGAGGTACCCCGTGTCCACCACGCCTTCCGCCACCCCCCAGTCCCCCGAGACCGGCACCGCGCGCGTCAAGCGCGGCATGGCCGAGCAGCTCAAGGGCGGCGTGATCATGGACGTCGTCAACGCCGAGCAGGCGAAGATCGCCGAGGACGCCGGCGCCGTCGCCGTCATGGCTCTGGAGCGGGTCCCCGCGGACATCCGCAAGGACGGCGGCGTGGCCCGGATGT
The DNA here is from genome assembly GCF_040635425.1 of Streptomyces laurentii. Classification (NCBI taxonomy): domain Bacteria; kingdom Bacillati; phylum Actinomycetota; class Actinomycetes; order Kitasatosporales; family Streptomycetaceae; genus Streptomyces; species Streptomyces laurentii. The sequence goes on from NZ_JBEYHT010000027.1 coordinate 1,702, forward strand.
CCGACCCGAACATGATCGAGGAGATCATCGGCGCGGTCTCCATCCCGGTGATGGCCAAGTCCCGCATCGGCCACTTCGTCGAGGCCCAGGTCCTGCAGTCCCTCGGCGTCGACTACATCGACGAGTCCGAGGTCCTCACCCCGGCCGACGAGGTCAACCACTCCGACAAGTGGGCCTTCACGACCCCCTTCGTCTGTGGCGCCACCAACCTGGGCGAGGCCCTGCGCCGCATCGCCGAGGGCGCGGCCATGATCCGCTCCAAGGGCGAGGCCGGCACCGGCAACGTCGTCGAGGCCGTCCGCCACCTGCGCCAGATCAAGAACGAGATCGCCAGGCTGCGCGGCTTCGACAACAACGAGCTGTTCGCCGCCGCCAAGGACCTGCGCGCCCCGTACGAGCTGGTCAAGGAGGTCGCCGAGCTCGGCAAGCTGCCGGTCGTGCTGTTCTCCGCCGGCGGTGTGGCCACCCCGGCCGACGCCGCGCTGATGCGCCAGCTCGGCGCCGAGGGCGTCTTCGTCGGCTCCGGCATCTTCAAGTCCGGCGACCCGGCCAAGCGCGCCGCCGCCATCGTGAAGGCCACCACCTTCTACGACGACCCGAAGGTCATCGCGGACGCCTCCCGCAACCTGGGCGAGGCCATGGTCGGCATCAACTGCGACACCCTGCCCGAGTCCGAGCGCTACGCGAACCGGGGCTGGTAAGCACCCATGAGCACCTCCGGTACCCCGGTCATCGGAGTCCTGGCCCTCCAGGGCGACGTACGGGAGCACCTGATCGCCCTGGCCGCGGCGGACGCCGTGGCCAGGCCCGTCAGGCGCCCCGAGGAGCTGGCCGAGGTGGACGGCCTGGTGATCCCGGGCGGCGAGTCCACCACCATCTCCAAGCTGGCCACGCTGTTCGGCCTCATGGAGCCGGTCCGCAAGCGGATCGCGACCGGCATGCCCGTGTACGGCACCTGCGCCGGCCTGATCATGCTGGCCGACAAGATCCTCGACCCGCGCTCGGGCCAGGAGACCTTCGGCGGCATCGACATGATCGTGCGCCGCAACGCCTTCGGCCGGCAGAACGAGTCCTTCGAGGCCTCCGTCGCGGTCCGCGGAATAGAGAGCCCCGTCGAGGGCGTCTTCATCCGTGCCCCCTGGGTGGAGTCCGTCGGTGCCGAGACCGAGGTGCTCGCCGAGCACGGCGGTCACATCGTGGCCGTGCGCCAGGGCCGCGCCCTCGCGACCTCGTTCCACCCCGAACTCACCGGCGATCACCGAATCCACGCACTGTTCGTGGACATGGTGCGCACGGAGCGGTGAGGCGCTCCCGGTAGGATCTCTCGGGTTCGTGCAGAAAATTGGTTACGCGAAGGAGACAGGCAGATGTCCGGCCACTCTAAATGGGCTACGACGAAGCACAAGAAGGCCGTGATCGACGCCAAGCGCGGCAAGCTCTTCGCGAAGCTGATCAAGAACATCGAGGTCGCGGCCCGCACCGGCGGCGCCGACATGGAGGGCAACCCGACGCTGTTCGACGCCGTCCAGAAGGCGAAGAAGTCGTCGGTCCCGAACAAGAACATCGACTCCGCGATCAAGCGTGGTGGCGGCCTTGAGGCCGGCGGCGTCGACTACGACACGATCATGTACGAGGGTTACGGCCCGAGCGGTGTCGCGGTGCTCATCGAGTGCCTCACCGACAACCGCAACCGCGCCGCCTCCGACGTGCGCGTCGCCATGACCCGCAACGGCGGCTCCATGGCCGACCCGGGTTCGGTCTCGTACCTGTTCAACCGCAAGGGCGTCGTCGTGCTCCCCAAGGGTGAGCTGTCCGAGGACGACGTCCTCGAGACCGTTCTGGAGGCGGGCGCCGAGGAGGTCAACGACCTCGGCGAGCAGTTCGAGGTCATCAGCGAGTCCACCGACCTGGTCGCGGTCCGCTCCGCGCTCCAGGCGGCCGGCATCGACTACGACTCGGCCGAGTCCAGCTTCGTCCCGAGCATGCAGGTCGAGCTCGACGAGGACGGCGCGCGCAAGATGTTCAAGCTGATCGACGCCCTCGAGGACAGCGACGACGTGCAGAACGTCTACGCCAACTTCGACGTCAGCGACGAGGTCATGGCGAAGGTCGACGCCTGATCGCGACCTGAGCGCGGTATCCGAGGCAGCGGGCCCAGCGCCTTCTCGGCGGCGTCGAGCTTGTACCAGCCCTCCCACGTCGTGTACGTGAGGCCCTTGCCCTCCAGGAAGGCCACGACCGCGGCCTCCTCCGGGGACTCGGGGGTGAGCAGGCGCCCGTGGGCGTGGTCGTCGAGCAGGTTGGCCACGGTCTCGTTGGCGTCGCCCTTGGTGTGGCCGATGAGGCCGACGGGGCCGCGCCGGATCCAGCCGGTGACGTACGTGGAGGGCATGGGCGCGTCGGCCTCCATGACCCGGCCGCCCTCGTCCGGGACGGTGCCGCTGGTGGTGTCCCAAGGCAGCTTCGGCAGCTCGTCGGAGAGGTAGCCGACGGCCCGGTAGACGGACTGGACGTCCCAGTCGGTGGTCCGGCCGGTGCCCTTGACGTTGCCGGTGCCGTCCAGCTCGGTGCGCTCGGTGCGCAGGCCGACGACCTTGCCGTCCTCGCCGAGGATCTCGACCGGGGACTCGAAGAAGTGCAGGTAGAGCTTGTGCGGGCGGTCGCCGATGTCGCGGATCGCCCAGTTCTCCAGGGTCTTGGCGACCATGTCGGTCTGCTTGTTCTTGCGCCGCTCGGCGATCGAGCCCTCGTCGTAGTCGATGTCCTCGGGGTTGACGATGACCTCGATGTTCGGGGAGTGGTCCAGCTCGCGCAGCTCCATGGGGCTGAACTTGGCCTGGGCCGGGCCGCGGCGGCCGAAGACGTGGATCTCGACGGCCTTGTTGGCCTTGAGCCCGTCGAAGACGTTGGCCGGGATCTCGGTCGGCAGCAGCTCGTCGGCGGTCTTCGCGAGGATGCGGGAGACGTCGAGGGCGACGTTGCCGACGCCGAGGACGGCGACCTTCTCGGCCTCCAGCGGCCAGGTGCGCGGCACGTCCGGGTGGCCGTCGTACCAGGACGCGAAGTCGGCCGCGCCGTACGAGCCGTCCAGCTCGACGCCCGGGATCCGCAGCTCGCGGTCGGCCATCGCCCCGGTGGAGAAGACGACCGCGTCGTAGAACGCGCGCAGGTCGTCGAGGTGCACGTCGGTGCCGTAGTCGACGTTGCCGAAGAGGCGGACCTGCGGCTTGTCGAGCACCTGGTGGAGGGCGGTGATGATGCCCTTGATGCGCGGGTGGTCGGGTGCGACGCCGTAGCGGATCAGACCGAAGGGTGCGGGCATCCGTTCGAAGATGTCGATGGACACACCCGGCTCGGCGGCGGCCTCGGACTTCAGCAGCGCGTCAGCGGCGTAGATCCCGGCGGGGCCGGCGCCGACGATCGCGACGCGGAGGGGGCGGGGCATGTCTGGATTCCCTTCACACAAACGACGTGGCGGTGCAGCCGCCACTTAGGCCAGCCTAAATAACACGGACGGGTGATCGGTACTCGCCCCCGGCCTATGGCCTCATAAGGCTGACTTATGGGTTCTCAAAGGGAATCTCTTAGTCCTCTCGGGGCCCTCGGTGTTCCGGTGCGGATGCGCGGGGCAGGGGTGGTGCGGCGGCCCGGTCGTCGGCGCGGGTCGTGCTCACGGCACCCCGTCCTTGAAGGACTCCACCAGGAAGAGCACCGCCATGGCGGCGGCGTTGAGCGCGCAGAAGACGAGGAAGACGCCGAGCCCCGCGTTCAGCCGCCGCGTGAACGGAATCTGGAGCGCGACCGCGTCCGTCGGATCCTCTGCGTCGTAGGCGACGGTCAGGGCGACCGCGTCGACCCCGTGCGCGAGCACCCGCTGCATACCGGTGCCGTCCTGGTAGAGATACACGCCGGGCCGGGCCTCCACCGCGGCGACCGTCACCCCGTGCCTGACCAGCCGCCGTTCGTGCCACCACGTCCCGAGAAGGTATCCGCCGACGCCGAACCCGGCCGTCGCGAGGAGGCCGACCGGCACCATGGCGATGGCCGTGCCCATGTCGTCCGCGAGGGCGGCGGCCGTGCTCAGGACGGCCATCGAGCCCTGGCAGCCGAGCACGAGCCACTTGATGCGCCGCAGGAACCGCCGGCGGTGCGCCGGCCGCCGGGTGCGCAGCACGACGAGTGTGGCGCCGTCGATCTCCTCGCCGTCCTCCGGTGCGGGCAGGAGCGAGGTCACGCCCTTGGCGAAGAGGGTCGCCGCGGCCTCGCTCACGTCCTCGACCCGGTACACCAGCGGCTCCGCCCCGGCCGGCGCCCGCAGCTCGACGGCCACCGCCCGCCCCTCGGCCCGCACCCGCGCGACGGCCTCCAGGCGGATCGTCAGCTCCTCGCCGGGCCGTTCGAGGACCAGGCAGTCGGGCTCGGCGGACAGCATGGTGGCGCCCCGGCCCTGGAGGAGGGGTATCGGATTCAAGATCGACATGACGGGAGCGTAGGTCCGGAGTGAGACATTCCGGGAGAGCTCGAAACTGCTTCCCTTAAACGGACTTCAAGCCCGCTCGCCGTCGAACCGGGCCGAGTCGCATCGTCGGGTGATTCGTCAGCGTTTGACGATCCGGTCGAGGGTGGCGGCGAGGGCGGACTTGACCGCCTCGCGGTGCGGGAGGGGTTCCGCCTCGTGCTCGCTGGTGGGGCGTACGCCGCGGTCCGCGAGGATGTACAGCAGGCGCAGGGTGCGCAGGCAGTTGCTGAGGTGGGCGGGCACCGGGGTGCTGATGCGGTCGGACCCGAAGCGGTCGGCGATCGCGTCGAGCCAGCCGACGGCGTCGCGCTCGCTCAGGTCGGCGCGGGTCAGGACGCGGGCGATCGCCCGGGCGAGGCGGTCGTCCTCCAGCTGGTCGTAGACGTGGTCGGTGGGCTCGGTCAGCCGGGCGGCGGCGAGGTCCAGCATCCGCGTCGGCGCCACCTCGGGGTGGAGGCCGAAGCCGGCGAGCAGATCCGCGCCGTGCGCCACCGCGTGCAGCCAGCCGAGGGTGTCGTCGTGGCCGCGCAGATCCCGCTCCGCCGGGTACCAGCGCGCGAACGCGTCCACCCAGCCGGTCTTGAAGTCCCCCGCCGCCACCAGCATCCCGAGGACGAGGGGCGCGAAGGTACGGGCCTCGGTCCGCGGGTCGGTGAGCCGCGCGGCCATCTCGTCGCCCAGCTCCAGCCGCCGGGACGGCTCGATCGTCCCGCGGGCTATCCAGGTCGCGAGGACGCCGTAGGGTTCGCCGTCCCGGACCAGCGGATCGGGATCCGCCAGGGCGCGGGACAGCTCGCGTACGAGGTCGTCCATGGGCCGGCCGGCGGGCACGGCGTAGTCGGCGGCCTCGACGTTCTTCCAGTTGATCATGACGGCAGGCTAGGCGGTGATGGCCGCCGGCGCCCGCGAATTATGTCCGGGTATTCGCCGTGACCTGCCAACCACCGGAAACTGTGCGGAAGTTCCGGACCCGGTCGGGCGCGGATCCCCGCGCCTGCACCAGGTGCGCGGGCCGCCGTCGGGGAGCGGGACCTCGGCCGTGACCGTGAAACCGAGACGCTCGCAGAACCGCGCGTTCGCCTCGCCGGAGGTCTCCGGGAACACCGGATACCCGGCGCGAGGACGACGGCCGGTGTTCACCGCCGCGCACAGGTCCGCGTGCTTCACTTCCGGCGCGTCGATGACAGGCTCCGTACATCGACCACGACAGGAACAGGAGAACGACCATGCCCGCCACGACCACCACCACGACGCTGCGCGTTCCCACGCCCGACGGCCACGCCGACGCCCTCGCCGCCTTCCCCCAGGACGGCGGGGATCACCCGGCGGTGCTGATGTACCCGGACGCCTTCGGGCTGCGGCCCGTGCTGGAGGAGATGGCCCGTGAGCTGGCCGGACACGGCTACTACGTGCTCGTCCCCAACTTCTACTACCGCCACGGCCCGGCGCCGGTGTTCGAGCTTCCCGCGCACATCACCACCGAGAACCGCTCCGAGGTCATCGGCCGGCTGATGCCCCTGCTCAAGGAGAGCGTCGCCCCCGAACTCGTCCTGCGCGACGCCGACGCCTACCTGGCCTTCCTCGCCGAGCAGCCCGGGGCCGCCCCCGGCCCCGTCGCCGTGACCGGCTACTGCATCGGTGCCCTCCTGGCGCTGCGCACCGCCGCGGCCCACCCCGACCGGGTGGCCGCGATCGCCGGATTCCACCCGGCGGCCGTGGTCAACGACGAGCCCGACAGCCCGCACGTCGTCATCCCCCGGCTGGCCGCGCAGGTGCATTTCGGCATCGCCGAGTCCGACGTGACGCCCGAGATCGTCGAGACGCTCTACGCGTCCCTCGACGCGGCCGGCGCCCGCGACACCTGCGAGATCTACCCGGGCACGGAGCACGGCTTCACGATGTCCGACACCGACGTGTTCAGCCCCTCCGGGATGGAACGCCACTGGCAGCGGCTGCTCGCGCTCCTCGGCCGCACCCTCGCCAAGGGCTGAGGAGTACGGCGGGGGCGATTGTCGGAGGCGTCTGACACAGTGCGCGCCATGGAGACGTCGAAAGTGGTCGAGGCCCTGTGGGACCGGATCGAGGCGCGGGACTGGGACGGCGCCGCCGCGCTGGTCGCGGAGGACGCCGTCGTCGAGTGGCCGGTCAGCCGCGAACGCATCGTGGGCAGGGAGAACTTCATCGCGGTGAACCGCGAGTACCCGGAGGGCTGGTCGATTCGCGTCCTCCGGATCGTGGCCGACGGCGACGAGGCCGTCTCGGAGGTCGAGGTTCCGCACAAGGGCCTCGGCGTCTTCCGTGCCGTGTCGTTCTGGTCCGTCCGCGACGGGCGGATCGTCCGCGGAACGGAGTACTGGACGACCCTGGGCGGCGATCCGCGCCCGGAGTGGCGGGCCGCCTACGTCGAAGCGATGTGAAGGCCGTGGGCCGGGGCGTAGGGTGCGGCCTCATGGCCGAGCCCTCCCACCTCGCGGCGGTACGGGAGTCGTACGACACCGTCGCCGCCGCGTACGCCGAAGTCGTCCCGCCGCCCGCCGCGTTGGACCCGCTGTCCCGGGCCATGCTGCACGCCTTCGCCGAGGAGACGGCGGGCGCGGGACCGGTCGCGGACGTGGGGTGCGGGCCGGGGCGGATCACCGCGTACCTGGCGGAGCGCGGCGTACGCGCCGTCGGCCTCGACCTGTCGAGCCGGATGACCGAACTGGCCCGACAGGCGTACCCCCACGTCCCGTTCGCCGTCGCCTCGATGACCACGCTCCCGGTCCGCGACGGCGCGCTCGCCGGCCTCCTGGCGTACTACTCCACCCACCACACCCCGCCCGCGCTCCTGCCGGACGTCTTCGCGGAGTTCCGGCGCGCGCTGGCGCCCGGCGGGCTGCTGATGCTCGCGGGGCACGTCGGTACGGGCGAGTGCCGCAGGCCCACCGAGGCGTACGGCGGTCTGCCCGTCTCGTTCGCGTCTCACCGTCTGCCCGCGACTCGGATCGCCGCCCTCCTGGAGGCGGCGGGCCTCACGGTCACGGCGCGGCTGGAGGAGGGGCGGTTCGCGACCTTCCGTGCACGGCGAGGGTGAGGACGGGTCGCCGTCGCTTAACGTCGTGTCGTCGTGAGTCCGGCGGTGGGGAGCCGCCGACTCCACTTGAGCCGGATCAGGGGGCATCACATGGACGCGAGTGTCGCATCGGCCGTGATTGGGGCCGTCGCCGTGGGCGGCACCGCTCTCGGAACGGTCCTCGGCGGATGGGTGCAGGCGCGGGGCGGCCAGGCTCAGGCGCGAGCCGCCCAGGAAGCGGCGCGTATAGCGGCGGACTCCGCGCACCATCAGGCCGTGTACGAACGGCGCTGGACCGTGCTGGCCGCCTATCTCCGCGCCGCCAGCGAGTGCATGGAAGCCGCGGACCGGCTCTACACCACGGACTCGCTTCCCGACGCCCGACGGCACTGGCACGCGTTGACGCTCGCGCACGCCGAGGCCGAACTGGCGGCCCCGACGGTCCTCCTCGCTCCTGTCGACGAACTCCGCAAGGTGGTCGGCCGGATGTACTGGACGGCACAGCGGTTCGCCCCCGCCGAGCGCGCTTGGAAGGAGCTGGTCAGACGGGCGAAGGAGGGGGAGACGGCGGCGGTCCGCGCGCGGGAGGCGGTCGAGCGGCTCTGGGAGAACGCCGATCAGGTGCCCCCTCGGAACGGGAATCCTCTCCGGAGTACGCCGGTGCGAGGAGCGCTCTCGAAGACCTTCCCGGATTCGCCGACGAACAGATGGTGCTCCTGCTGAACGGGACGCGACAGCGGCGCGAGACCGCCGCCCTGGAGAGGGAGACCCGGAAGGACCATCACATCTCGGCACGCCGGGAGTTGGTATCGGCCGCCCGGAGCGCGTTCGGCACGGACCGCCTGTAGTGCTCCCGTGACGGCGGTGGCTCCGTGGGACGGACTCGGGGCGGCGCCGGCCTCCGGGGTGGCTCGCGGCTCGGGGCCGGTCGCGATCAGGCGAGAGCCTCGCGACCGAGAGACCAGACGCGGTTCTCCACGCCGTCGACCATCATGGACGGCAGTTCGGCGAAGCCGAGGCGCGTGGGGACGGACGCGCTGGCGTGGTTGTCGACGTCGTGGGACACGATGACCCGCTCGACGCCCGGCATCCGGAACGCCTGCTCCACCAGCGCCCGCGTCGCCCGGGTGGCCACCCCGAGGCCGGTGGCGGCGGGGTGGAGCCAGTAGCCGATCTCGTACGCGTCGCCCGGGATCTGCTCGTGCCGGTGCAACTGGCAGGCGCCGGCGATCGATCCGTCCAGGAGGATCGCGTACGTGTACTCGTCGTGCCCCCACCGCTCGGCGCGCCGCGACAGGAACGACGCCGTCCAGTCCGGGCTGTACACCTCGGACCAGGAGATCCACGGTTCCAGGTGGTCGAGTGATTCGCCGATGACCCGGTGGAGTTCCGGCAGATCCGCCGGGTCTTCGAAACGGCGCAGGACGAGCTCGTCGTCCAGGCGTATTCGGGGGGAGGGGGCCGTCACGCCTTGACCCCGTCCACGAAGGCCGCCCAGGCGGCCGTCGGGACGACGAGGGCGGGACCGTCGGGGACCTTGCTGTCACGGACGGGGACCACGCCGGGGACCCCGTCCAGGACCTCCACGCAGGAGCCACCCGACCCATTGCTGTACGAGCTCTTGCGCCAGGCGGCGCCGGTGAAGTCGTACGCGACCTCGACGCAGTCGCCGCCTTCACCGTTGCTGTACGAGCTTTTGAACCAGTGGGCGTTGCTCAGGTCGTACTGGCGCATCGTCTGAATTCCTCCGCCGCCGATTCGATCAGGGCCAGGGACGCCTCCGGCGACAGCGCGGCGACCCTGAGCAGATCGTAGGCGCGCTGTGCCTGCTTCACCACCGCCGGATCGTCGAGGAGCGTGCCCGAAAATTCCGTCTCTGTATAGGCAGTTGGCGGCTGGTCGGAGAACTCCATGAGTTGCAGCATGCCGCCCATCGAGGCGTGTGCTCCGGTCGTACGCGGGAGCACGGTGACCAGGACCAAGCGCTTCCGGACCAGCTCCGCGATGTGCTCCAGCTGCCGTGCCATGACCTGCGGTCCGCCGACCGGAGTGAGCAGGGTGTTCTCGTGCACGATCACCCAGTACTCGGGGCGTGCGGCGTCTTTGAGTATCACCTGCCGGTCGACACGCGAGCTGACCTTCTCCTCGATGTACTCCTCCGTCGCGAACGGATTCGTCGCGGTCGTCACCGCTCGCGCGTACTCGGCGGTCTGCAGCAGACCCGGGACGACCGTCGGCGCGAACTCGCAGAGCTTCGTCGCCTGCGCCTCCAGCTCGGCCACATCGTTGAAATAGACCGCGTAAGGCGATCCGTCGACGAGCTTCCGGCACGTCCGCTCGAAAATACCGCCGGTTTGAAGAACCACGTCGATTCGCTGGGCGACATCCAGCTGTGGCTTTCGTACTCCCTGCTCGAACAGACCGATGTAGGTCCCCGAGACGAACACCTGTACACCCAGCTCGTTCCGGGTGAGGTTCGCCGCTTCCCGTCGCTCCCTGAGGAGTTCGCCGAAGAACTCCCAGGCTTCTTTGCTCTTGCCTTTGGCCATGGATTAACTCCCAAACGGCACAGCGCTGTTGTTGTCCCAGCGCGTATCCCGATTCTACGGAGGGTGCTCCACGCTGGTTGTCGTCCACGGGAATTGAACCGGAAAGGAAGGCGTTGATGGAAAACGACAACATGCGATCGACGGACGAGGCGTGTGAGGCAGTGGTGAGGGAATTGGGTGACGCGCTCGAACGGGCCGGAATCGTCCTGCCGTCGCTCGGGCTCGACGCGGTCACGCTGACCTCGGGGCCGCCGCGCGCGCCGCTGGTGGATCTGGGACGCTGCTCGGCCGGCATCGCCCGGCAGCTGACGGAAGCGCTCCTGAGGGCCCGGGCGGACCGCGCGGACCCCGCGGCCGGTCCGGTCGACGCGAAGCACGGGAACGAAGGGGGACGGGGATGAAACCGCCCATCGGCGCGTACGTGATCGACACGCGTACCGGCAAGGTCGGAACCGTCATGGGACACGAGGGCCCCTACCTCCAGGTACGGCCCATCGGCGGCGGCCGGGAGTGGGACTGCGAACCGGACCGGCTGCGGATCGCCACGCCGTCCGAGCGCCTGCGGGCGTCGACCGCGTACGTGAACGCCCGGAGCCGGGGCGAGGTGCCCTGACGGGCGCGGATCACCGCGGATGAACGAACGGGAGGGCCTGCGGGGAATGTCCCTCCCCGCAGGCCCCGTTCGGTCCAGGTCCCGTTGTCCGCCCCGAGGGTCAGAGCTGCGAGACGAAGTACGGCTCGACGGTCATGTAGCCGTTGCCCCGCGCGCCGTAGTAGGTGCCCTTGTTGGCCTGGGCGAGGGTGTACCAGCTGTCGACGTAGTCCGGGTCGTCCGTCCACCAGTCGTCCGGGATGGCGTCCAGGATGGCGTTGACGAGCGGGATGTACGCGCCGCCGTCGACGATGGTGAGCAGGATGCCGGCGATGGCCTTGGCGAGGTCGCGGTAGTTGGTGCTGCCGTCCTCCTCCATCATCACGGCGTCGGCCAGGTTGTACTTGTAGGACGACCAGTTGACGAGGATCTGGTTCGGCCGGTAGACCGTGCCGTCGTAGTCGAGGTACGGCATGTCGACCGGGTCGACGCGGACCTTGCCGTCCTGGCCGAAGCCGCTGACGAGGGTGTAGATCTCGGCCTTGCCCTTGATCCAGGGCTCCTCGTCGTCGTTGAGGTGGACGGCCGTGATCTTCGTGGTCCAGAAGCCGGCGGCGGCTGCCGCCGGGGTGCCGGTCACCGTCTGGGGCGCGGCGGACTCGACGCCGGCCTTCACCAGTTCCTGGCGCATGACGTCCAGGCCGGCGGCGAGCGCCTTGGTGCCGTCGACGTCGACGACGTACACGGGGTGCGACGGCGGCGTCTTGGCGTCCAGGACGTGGGCCCGGCCCTCGCTGTCGTACGCGGTGACGGTGGTGAGCTCGTCGTCGGAGACGGCGGCGGCCACCCACGGCTCCTCGCCGGCCGAGAGGGAGGTGCGCATCGACGCGTCGCCGAGGCGGAGTTGGAGGAGCGAGCCGGTCTTGGCGGCGTTGAGGCCCTTGGCCTCGGCGATGTCGCGGTCGGCGGCGGCGAGGCGGGTCTTCAGGGCGCCGCTCGCCTGGTCGGTGACGGACACCTCGGCGGACTTCAGGGCCGCCGTACGGAGTCGCGCCTTCCAGGACGTGTCGCCGAGCGAGCGCGCGATGTCCCGGGCCGCCCGGTCCTGGGCGGAGGTGACGGCGGCCTTGGTGACGGAGTGGGCGCGGGCGGCGGGTGCGGCCGTCCGGTCGGGTGCCGCGGAGGCGGTGGCGGCGGCGCTCAGGGTCTGCACCGCGCAGAACGCGACCAGGGTGGCGGCGGTGGCGGTGAGGGTGCCGCGTCGTCTGGTGTGACGAGGTCTCACGGGGATCGTTCCTCCTGCATGGGGAGTGGCTGGTGCGGGGATGCCGGAAGCCGGCGGAGGATGGGGCGGAGATACCTGGAGACGAACCCGGAAGCAGCCCGCGCAAGGGATCTATGCGGGTAGATGACTTCCCAGGCGCCATAATGACGAGGGCATGTCATGGGCACAAGGTTTTCACGGCACGCGCGGACGAACTTGACGATCCAGTAGGGGAGTTGGCGCGATTCATGCGCTCCGGTGGCTGTTCATCGTCGCCCGCCGAGGCGGCGAGGGCGTGGCGGCGGCCGAAACCTTTCGCCTGGGAGAGGCGGCGCGGGCGATACTCCGCCTCCTGAACGAGACCGGATGACGGCGGGGTCGACCGTCAGTGGACCCGTGCTCTCCAGCCGGTCCAGCACTTCCGGCGGATATCCCCAGTGCCCCTTCGAGCGTCGCGTCGGCGCCGTGAGCGCTTCCGCCTCACCGGCACGCCACACGGGCGCGTGGTCGTCGCGGAGCGGGGGGTTCTACCTGCGGATGGGCGCCGAGCGCGTCGGTGAACGGGAGGTCGCCCCGGGCCGGGTGCTGCCGGTCCTGAGGGGCGACGTCCCGGAGGTGTGAGGGCTCCGGAAGGTCGGCTCAGCCGGTGCGGTCCGGGTCCGCGGGGCCGGCTTCGCACGTGGCCGGGCCTGCCTCGCGCGTGGTCACGGGCCGGCTTCGCGCGTGGTCAGCCGCTGGACCAGCAGGATCAGGGCGTCACGGTCCGCCACCGGACGCGGATCCGGGGTGGAGGTCATGAGCAGGCGGGTGATCTGGGGCAGCATGAACCAGCCGGTGACCAGGGTGATCACCGCGTACATCAGGCGGGCGGGGTCGGTGTCCCGGCTCAGGGCGCCCGCGTCCTGGGCGAGGGTGACGGCTTGGATCTTCTCGGCGTAGTGGGCGGTCCGTTCGGCCTCCGCGACCAGGGGGACGGCCGGGTCCTCGACGCCGCACTGGAGACCCTCCCAGGCCAGCAGCCGGGGGAGGTGCGGGTGCGCGCGGTGGTAGTCGTAGACGCGGCCCGCGTAGTCGCCGAGGTCTTCGGCCTGCTCCGCCGAGAGCGGCACGGCCGCGGCGAGCCTGGCCATCTCGCAGGCGAGGACCGCGCCGAAGAGCTGCTCCTTGTTGCCGAAGTACTGGTAGATCCGCTCCTTGTTCACCCCCGCCCGGGTCGCGACCCGGGCGACGCGGGCGCCCTGGGGGCCGTGCTCGGCGAACTCCTCGACGGCGGCGTCGAGGAGGAGCTGCTTGGTGCGTGCGGTGTCCCAGGCCATGGCGTCACGATACCTCGAATCCAACCGGTTGGTTGGACATTGGCGGGCGGCCGTGGCAAACTCCAACCATCCGGTTGGGGAGTGGGTCTCCGGCCGTACGTCTCGAGTCGGAAGGACCGTCCCCATGACCACGCCCGCCGCGACCAGCGCCTCCACCGTTCCGGTCGCCCCGGCGGCAGCCGAGGCTGCCCCGCAGGTCGTGCCGTCCGTGCACCGCCGGGCCCTGCTGACCTGGATGGCCGTCTACCCCGCCATCACGGTCGCCTTCCTGATCCTGGGGCCGTACACCGCCGACCTGCCGCTGGCCCTGCGCACGCTGGTCATGACGGCGGTCGTCGTCCCGGCCGTCGTCTACTTCCTCGTCCCGGCCCTGCTCAAGGTCAACCACAAGGCGTCCGTCGCGCTCGGCGCCGGCCGCAAGGGCGCTGCCTGAGTTCTCGGCCTGGGTCCTCGGCTTGAGTTTTCGGTCTGAGCCCTCGACCCGGGTCCTCGGCCGCCCGACGGCGAGATTCGGCCTTCCTGTAAGACCCTCCCAATATCTGGGTGCCTTACGCGTGCGCGGCACGTAACGTGTGCGGCCGCATTGTGGGTATGACGCGGGTCGCGTGCGCGGCCCCGGCGACGGGAGGGCGCGATGCCGGCGGACATGGTGGAGACGTGGGTGGCGGGCTGGGCGGTGTCGCGGCGGACGCCGCCGCCGGTCGCGCAGCCGTGGGGCTATTACATCGAGGTGGCCGGCAACCCCGCCGAGGTCGGCCGCCATGTCCTCCCGGTGACCGGGGAATCGCTGGTCCGCGACGCGGCCGCCGCCGTGACGGTCCCGCGGACCTGGATGAAGATGCCCGCCGAACCCGGGGGCGTCGAGCCCTGGCTGTCTCCGGGATGGGTGGTGGCCTGGGAGGAGACCGGCCATCTGATGGCCGCCGACCTGACGGTCACGGCACTCCGCCCGCCCGAGGGATACGGCGTGACCGTCGAGTACCTCGAAGGTGTCATCCACGCTCGGGTGTCGGACGCCGCCGGCCGGCCCGCGGCCCAGGGGCAGGCGGCGCTCCTCGGTGAGACCGCGGTGATGGACCGGGTGGTGACCGACGAGGCCCACCGACGGCGCGGTCTGGGCGGTCTCGTGATGCGTACGCTCGCCGACGAGGCCGTGGCCCGGGGCGCGGGCACGGGCGTACTCGGTGCGACGGACCCCGGCCGCGCGCTGTACGAGACGCTGGGCTGGAAGAAGCACGCGACGATCGCGGAGTGCGTGTACCGGCCCTGACGCGGCCGTCGCGGTGGCGGGACGAGGATTCGCCGCACCAGCCGTATTTCCCCTCGTCGCAACGGCAGTTGAAGCTTCCGCAGGGTATTGAACGATGATTCAATTCTCGCCACGCCGAGGAATCCTCGGCGTGGTGGCAGCCCCCACGATGATGCGGAGGACCCTGCGGTGAACCTGACGTGGATGCTGGAGGCCTCGGCCCGCGGTTGCGGCGACAAGCCGGCCCTCGTGTCCGACCTGGGGTCGATGACGTACGCCGAGCTGCTCGCCGCCTCGAAGCGGGCCGCCGCCGTGTTGCGCGAGCGCGGGGTGCGGCCGGGGGACCGGGTGGGCGTGATGACGTACAACACCCCCGCCTTCGCCGTGGCGGCGTTTGGGATCTGGCGGGCCGGGGCGGCGCTCGTACCGGTCAACCACAAACTGACCGCGCCCGAACTGGCGTACCTCGCGGGCCACGCGAAGCTGCGGGTCGCCGTCGTCGCGGACGACCTGGCCGGCCGGATGCGGGAAGGCGCCCCCGAGGCCGACGTGCTCACCACGGACGACACCGGCGGCGGGGAGTTCGACCGGCTGGTCGCCGAGGCACCCGAATGGGACGGGGTGGAGGTCGGCCCCGACGCCGTCGCGCAGGTGCTCTACACCTCCGGTACGACCGGCGCGCCCAAGGGCTGTCTGCACTCGCACCGCGGACTGTCCGCCGTGCCCGCCTACACCACGGCCGCCGCCGGACTGCGGCGCGAGGACCGGTTCCTGATGGCCATGCCGATCTGGCACGCCTCGCCCCTGAACAACTGGTTCCTGTCGATGATCTTCCTGGGCGGCACCGTCGTCCTGCTGAAGGAGTACCACCCCCTCCGCTTCCTCGAAGCCGTGCGCGCGCACCGCGTCACGGCCTTCTTCGGCGCCCCCATCGCGTAC
This sequence comes from Streptomyces laurentii, assembly GCF_040635425.1. Lineage (NCBI taxonomy): Bacteria > Bacillati > Actinomycetota > Actinomycetes > Kitasatosporales > Streptomycetaceae > Streptomyces > Streptomyces laurentii. The sequence continues at coordinate 17,182 of NZ_JBEYHT010000027.1, forward strand.
CTCGCCCCGCTGAAGACCCTGCCCACGGCAGGTGTGGACCTGTCCGGATTCGGCTTGTCGGACGTGCGGCTGTGGGCGTACGGCGGCGCGCCGCTGGGCGCCGAGACCGTACGGGCACTGGAGGCGGTGTACGGCGAGGACCGCTTCTGCCAGGTGTACGGGATGAGCGAGATGGGGCCGGTGGGCTCCGTCCTGCACCCCCACGAGCAGCTCGTCAAGGCCGGGTCGATCGGGGCGGGCGGCATGCCGGGCGTGGACATCCGCGTGGTCGGGGACGACGGCCGGGACGCCGGGGCCGGCGAGATCGGCGAGCTGTGGCTGCGGTCGGGCACCCGCATGCTGGGCTACCTCGACGATCCGGAGGCGACGGAGCGCGCCTTCGAGGGCGACTGGTACAAGTCCGGGGATCTCGCGCGGGTGGACGAGGACGGCTATCTGTTCATCGTCGGCCGGAGCAAGGACGTCGTCATCACCGGCGGGGAGAATGTCTACGCGCCCGAGGTCGAGGAGGCGATCCTGCAGCACCCGGCGATCCGGGACGCCGCCGTCGTCGGGCGGCCGCACCGGGACTGGGGCGAGACCGTCGTCGCCGTGGTGGAGGCCGAATCGGCGGTGACGGTCGAGGAGTTGCGCGACTTCCTGGCCGGCCGGCTGGCGAAGTACAAGATCCCCCGGGACCTGGTGACGGTCGCGGCGCTGCCGCGTACGCCCTCCGGGAAGGTGCAGAAGCACGTCCTGCGCGAGCGGGTGCTGACGGCCGGCCCGTGATGCGTTGTCGGCGCGCCACGGGCCGTTCCGTCGGCTGGTCCCGCGCTCAGTCCTGCTGCTTGCCCGCGCTGACGATCGTGCCCTGCGCGACGGCGACCAGGCGCTCCTCGCCCTGCTCCGAGACGACGTGGATCTCGCACTGGCAGACGGCCTGGCGGCGGGTCGTGGCGGTCGCCTTGGCGCGGGCGATGACGACCTCGCCCACCGCGGGACGTACGTAATTGATCTTGTACTCGGCGGTGAGCGCGTCGCCGCCGAGGGCGAGGCCGCCGGCGAAGGTCAGCGCGTTGTCGGCCAGGTAGCTGAGCACGCCGCCGTGGACGAAGCCGTGCTGCTGCTGGATCTCGGGCCGGTTGGCGATGCGGATCTCGGCCGAGTCGGGCCCCACGGAGGTGAGTTCGGCGCCCAGGAACACGCTGAACGGCTGGGCCTTGAAGATGCCGTGGGCGAAACCGGTGAGGTCCGTGGTCATGAGTGCCGTCCTGTCGTTCGTGGTGGGGGTGGTGGGGGCGCGGGTTCCGGTGATGGGGGGAGTCACGGGGCCGTGGGTGCGACGGGGGTCGTGGGGGCCGTGGGGGTGTCCGCGTCCGGGTCGGTGAGGCGCTCGTCGATGGTGTTCTGGAACATCGCGAGCAGTCCCTCCGCCAGCCCCAGGACGTGATGGTCGCTGCCGCCGTGGAGGAGGCTCCGCTGCACGTTCTCGGCGATGGCGAAGTCCTCCTGGTCGAAGACCGTGTCGTTGGTGAACGCGAAGCGCTTGGCGAGCGCGCTCTGCCCCTTGGATCCGGGGAAGTCGCCGTCACGGTAGAGCATTTCGTGGGTCCAGACCGTGCGATCCGGTGCCAGCGGCCAGAACGTGTTGATGGACACGTAGTCGGGATGCAGGATGAAGAAGGTGTTGGGGAAGAGCGTGTAGTACACCGAGGCGTAGTCCAGGATGCGCCACTCCTCCTCCGCCTTGAGGGTGATCTCGCCGATGTTGGTGCGTGCCGCGGACAGCCGGATGTGCGGCCCGTCCTCGTCGTGCGCGATCACGCCCTTCTTGAAGGCGAAGGCGAGGGTGTCCCGGTGCAGATACGGGACGTGGTAGCCCTCCAGGTACGTCTTGATCAGCAGCTTCCAGTTGGCTTCCTTGACCACCTTGGTCTTCTTGTACCGGACGAGGGAGGCCACGTCGAAGTTCACCAGGTCGTCGTGGAACGTCCCGAGGAAGCCGGGGATGTCGAGCTCCTCGCCGGGTGTGCGGCCCACCCATATGAGGCCGCCGGACTCCGTGGCGGGCAGCTCCACCAGGCCGTAGTCGCAGGTCTTGACGCCGGGGAAGTCATGCGACCGGGTGATGCCCTTCAGGGCGCCGTCGAGCCCGTAGACCCAGCCGTGGAAAGGGCAGATGAAGTTCTGCACGGTCCCCGACGGCTGGTCGGCGAGGCGGGCGCCGCGGTGGCGGCACTGGTTGTAGAAGGCGCGGACCCGGCCGTCCTCGCCCCGGACGACGATGTACGGAAACCGGTCCCAGTCGCTGGTGAGATACGCCCCGGGCTCGCCGAGCGCCGAGGAGTGGCCGGCGATCAGCGGGTAGTGGGAGAAGGCCGAGTCGATCTCCCGCTGGAGGAGGGCCTCGTCCGTGTACTTGGTGACCGGAATCGTGACGACCTCGTCGAGCATCTTCTCGTCGCGGCGCGTCTCGCGCAGCGCGAGAAGGCGCTTGATCATGGCTACTTGTTCACTCTGACGCATGGTGCCCCCGTCGCAGGTCAAGCTCTGAATCCACGTTCAATTCATGGTACGGAGGGGGCGGGGGCGAGGCAATGAATCGGCGGGAGTGCGCGGTGGGGAGGCCGGGAAGGCGGGGCGAGGGGGTGGGGGAGAGGGGGCGGGGCTCAGGCGGGTACGCGGCCGAGGGCGCGCAGGCAGAAGTCGCGGATCTCGTCGACCAGTTGCTCGTCCGGCACCTCCGCCCGCCGTGCGACCTCCGGCGAGAGCCGGCCGACCAGCGCCTCGGAGATGGCGCCGATGACGGCACCGGCCGCGACCGCCGGATTCTGCCGGGCGAACCGTCCGACCGCGACGCCGTCACGGATGACACCCTCGCACACCTGCGCGTACTCCCGCCGGTACAGCAGCCGTTCCCGTTCCACCACCGGTGAGACCGGCTCGAAGAGCAGGGCCCACGCCAGCCTCCGGCCGCGCAGGGCGCGCACCGTGAAGGTGTCGGCGAACGCTTCGAGCCGGGCCTCGGGGCGGGCGGGTGCGGCGTCCACCGCCGCGCGTACGGCGGCCAGTTCACGTCCGGCGGCACGCCGGAAGACCCGCGCGAGGAGCTCGTCCCTGCTTCCGAAGTACGAGTAGAGCGAGCCCGCGCTGACCCCGCAGGCCCCGGCCACCGCGGCCACCTTCGCCCCGGCGAAACCCTCGTGGGCCACCAGCTCGTGCGCGGCGCGCACGAAGGCCTCCTCCTTCGTCCGGGCGTGCCGCTCCGTGCGTTCCGTACGCCGATACACCATGGCGGGAGTCGGGCCTTTCGTGTTGCTGTCGAGGGGGTTAGGGAGGGGCGGACCGGGAGCCGTCCGGCGGTGACGTGGTGACGCGGGGCTGTGGATCCGCTCCGGGCCCGACGGGGCCTGTCCCTATACGAGTTCCTGCTCCAGGCCGTCGAGCAGGGCGCGGAGGCCGAACTCGAAGGTCCGGTCGGGGGCTGCGGCGTACTCGGCCGCGGCCTGGTTCTCCAGGCGGGTGCGCAGGCGCGGGTAGCGCAGGGCGATCTTGCGGGCCTTGGCCAGGGTCTCTTCGAGCTGCTCCTCGACGGCGGTGCGGTCCTCGCCGTGCCGGCGGGTGAGCGAGGCGGTCGCGGCGACGCCGGCCGCGTTGCCGAGGACGTACGTGAAGACGGTGGCCGCCGCCCGGTCGGCCTGGGTGCCGGTGAAGCCGGCGGCCTCGTAGACGGCCAGGCTGTGGTCGTCGTGGCGGGCCTTGCCCTCGCCGTAGACGAGGTGCGCGGCGAGGACCTGCACCAGCCAGGGGTGCCGGACGAACATCTCGTACAGGTCCGTGGCCATGGCGGAGGCCGCGGCGCGCCAGCCGGCGGTGTCCGGGTCGGGGAGCTTCAGCTCGCCCCACACCTGGTCGGTGGCGAGGAGGACGAGGTTGTCCTTGTTCTTCACGTGCCAGTAGACGGCGGTGGCGGCGGAGTCGAGCCGTTTGCCGAGGGCGCGCATGTTGAGACCTTCGAGGCCGTCGGCGTCCAGGAGTTCGACGGCGGTGCTGACGATCTGGTGGCGGGTGAGCGTGTCGCGCGGCATGGCCTCACCGTACGCAGTCGCGGCGGCTTGCACAAAGTTCAAGAAAGGGCTTGCACGGTGTTCAAGTCGTGGTCTACCGTCTTCTTCATCAGCCGCTTGAACTTAGTGCAAGTCGATCGAAGGGGAGTCCCATGAGTGCCCTCACCGCGGCCGGTCAGCTGCTCGTCGCCGCCGCCTTCGTCAGCATCCCGGTGGTCCGCCACCGCTTCGGTCCCGCCGCGAAGGCCGCCGCCGTCGCCGAGCTGCGCGGGCAGGACGTCCGCCTGGAGGTCCTGGAGGAGAACCGGCTCCGGTTCGACGCCGGGGGCCACGAGACCGCCGCTCCGGTGGCCGTCGCCGCGGTGATGGCCGTCACCGCCGCGCTGAACTTCGCCGGCGCCGACCTGGCCCAGGCGCTGACCTGGGTCTTCTCCTCTGCGGTCCTGCTGATGAACGGGGTGATCGTGTACAGCGACCTCACCGCGGTGAAGTCCGTGGAGGCCGCCTTCCGCCGCAAGGGCGACCCGGAACTCGCCCGCGTCCGGGTCGCTCCCTTCCTCCAGGCCGCCGAGTCCGCCTTCCCCCGCTGGGCGCGCGCCCAGACCTCTGCGCGCAACGCGGTGGTCTTCGGGGGCTCCGCCATAGCCCCGGCCGCCGTCTCCCCCGTCTGAGGGGTACGGGGCTCGTATCCGCGGCCCCGGTCCTGCCCCGCCCGTCCGGGGCTCCCGCGCTGCCCCCCGGCCCCGGCCGGGAGCGCCGGGCGCATGCGCGAGAATGGGCGCATGAGTCTGTTCCGCGACGACGGCATCGTGCTGCGCACCCAGAAACTGGGAGAAGCGGACCGCATCATCACCCTCCTCACCCGCGGTCACGGGCGCGTACGCGCCGTGGCGCGGGGAGTGCGGCGCACGAAGTCGAAGTTCGGGGCCCGGCTCGAACCCTTCTCCCATGTGGACGTGCAGTTCTTCGCGCGGGGCAGCGAGCTGATCGGACGCGGACTGCCGCTCTGCACCCAGAGCGAGACGATCGCGGCCTACGGCAGCGGGATCGTCACCGACTACGCCCGCTACACCGCCGGCACCGCCATGCTGGAGACGGCGGAACGGTTCACCGACCACGAGGGCGAGCCGGCCGTCCAGCAGTACCTGCTGCTCGTCGGCGGACTGCGCACCCTCGCCCGGGGGGAGCACGCCCCGCACCTCATCCTTGACGCCTTCCTGCTCCGCTCGCTCGCCGTCAACGGCTACGCGCCCAGCTTCGACGACTGCGCGCGCTGCGGACTGCCCGGCCCGAACCGTTTCTTCTCGGTCGCCGCGGGCGGAGTGATCTGCGGTGACTGCCGGGTGCCCGGAAGCGTCGTACCCTCTGCGGAGGCCGTAGGGCTGCTCAGTGCGCTGCTCACCGGCGACTGGGAGACCGCGGACGCGGCCGAGCCGCGCCACGTCAGGGAAGCGAGCGGGCTGGTGTCCGCCTACCTCCACTGGCACCTGGAGCGAGGGCTGCGCTCGCTGCGCTATGTAGAGAAGAGCTAGGAGATCCATCGCATGGCCATCGCACGACGCGGAATCCTCGGACGTCAGCGCCGGGAGTACAAGATTCCCGAGCCCCACCCGTCCGGCGCGACTCCGCCGAAGCTCCCGTCCGAGCTGGTGCCGAACCACGTCGCCGTCGTGATGGACGGCAACGGCCGCTGGGCCAAGGAACGCGGCCTGCCGCGCACCGAGGGGCACAAGGTCGGCGAGGGCGTCGTGCTCGACGTGCTCAAGGGCTGCCTGGAGATGGGCGTCAAGAACCTCTCCCTCTACGCCTTCTCCACCGAGAACTGGAAGCGCTCGCCCGAAGAGGTCCGCTTCCTCATGAACTTCAACCGCGATGTCATCCGCCGCCGCCGCGACGAGATGAACGAGCTGGGCATCCGGATCCGCTGGGTCGGCCGTATGCCGAAGATGTGGAAGTCGGTCGTCCAGGAGCTCCAGGTCGCCCAGGAGCAGACCGTCGACAACGACGCCATGACGCTCTACTTCTGCGTCAACTACGGCGGGCGCGCGGAGATCGCCGACGCGGCGAAGAAGATCGCCGAGGACGTCGCGGCTGGGAAGCTCGACCCGTCGAAGGTCAGCGAGAAGACCATCCAGAAGTACCTCTACTACCCGGACATGCCGGACGTGGACGTCTTCCTGCGCCCCAGCGGCGAGCAGCGCACCTCCAACTACCTCATCTGGCAGAGCAGTTACGCCGAGATGATCTTCCAGGACGTGCTGTGGCCGGACTTCGACCGCCGCGACCTGTGGCGCGCGTGCGTCGAGTACGCCTCGCGGGACCGTCGCTTCGGTGGCGTGGACCCGGCGGACATGGCCATTCTCGACAAGAGGTGAGCGTGTCCGAGGGGGGCCGGCTCGGCGCGCCGGGGACACGGCCCGACGCCGAGCCGGAGCCCGGGGCGGCGGGGGCGGCGCTCGAGCTGACATACCTGCCGACGCGGGCCGACGTGCTCGACGCCGTACGGGTGCAGATGCGGTACGGGTCGTTCCGGCGGGTGCGCTGGCTGATCCCGTTCTCCACCGTCATGGCGGTGTTCGGGACGCTCATGGAGTTCTTCGGTTCCGACGAGCCGGATCCGGTCCGGGTGGTCTTCCTGGTGGCGCTCGGACTGCTCACCCTGGTCCTCGGCCCGTTGCTCGCCCGGCTCTCCGCCCGGCAGATGTACGGGCTGGTCGGCCGGCAGGGCGAGTTCCGGGCGCGGGTGGACGAGAGCGGGGTCCGCTGGAGCACCCGCGAGAGCGAGACCGCCCAGCGCTGGCGGATGATGACCCGCTATCAGGAGACGGCCACGCAGTTCGTCCTGCTGACCGCCGACAAGGCGCGGGTGGGCGTCGCGGCCCTGCCCAAGCGCGGTTTCGCCGACCCGGCGGACGTCGAACGGCTCCGCACGCTCCTGGACCGGCACGCCACCCGGCTCTGACGGCACTGCCCGACGGGGCCCGGACGCGGACGCCGGTTCCGGCCCGCGTCCGCGTCCGCGTCAGGGCTCCGGCAGCCGGCAGACGAAGGCCGGTAAAACGAGGGCGGGCCCGCACCGGGACGTGATGTCCGGTGCGGGCCCGCCGTCGTGTGTCACCTCGCACGAGGCGTACGGACTACCTGGCCGCGGCGCACTCCGCGCAGGTGCCGAAGATCTCGACCGTGTGCGCGACGTTCACGAAGCCGTGCTCCGCCGCGATGGTCTCCGCCCACTGTTCCACCGCCGGGCCCTCGACCTCGACGGCCGTGCCGCACATGCGGCACACCAGATGGTGGTGATGGTCACCGGTGGAACAGCGCCGGTAGACGGTCTCGCCGTCGCTGGTGCGCAGCGCGTCGACCTCGCCGGCGTCGGCGAGGGACTGGAGCGTGCGGTAGACGGTGGTGAGGCCGACGGAGTCGCCACGATGCTTGAGCATGTCGTGCAGCTCCTGGGCGCTGCGGAACTCGTCCACCTCGCTCAGCGCGGCCGACACGGCCGCCCGCTGTCGGGTCGAGCGGCCTCGTACGGGGGGTCCTGCCGTTGCCACGGGGGCCTCCTAAATCCTGGTCTGCCCCCGCCATTCTGCCAGCCTCCCCTGTCCCGGGGGCGAGCCCGTGGCGCGCCCCGGACATCCGCCCCGCGGGTGTCTCAGACCCGCACGTCGTCCGCCGGGCGGCGGACGGCCGGGACCGCCGCGTCGCAGACCCGTGTCGCGGTCTCGGCGGCCCGGGCGCGGCGCCTGGCGAGCGGCGCGGCGAGCGCCGTGAGGGCGATGAACACACCGATCGCGAGGAGCACGATCGTCGCGCCGGGCGGCAGGTCCTGGTAGTACGAGGCGGTCGTACCGGTCAGGGTGACGCCGGTGCCGATGACGACGGCCAGCGCGAAGGTCGTACGGAAGGACCGCGCCAGCTGCTGGGCGGCGGCGACCGGGACCACCATCAGCGCGCTGACGAGCAGCAGGCCGACGACGCGCATGGCGACGGTGACGGTGACGGCGGCGGTGACCGCGATCAGCAGGTTCAGCAGCCGCACCGGCAGGCCGGTGACGCGGGCGAAGCCCTCGTCCTGGCTGACGGCGAACAGCTGGCGGCGCAGACCGACGGTGACGAGCATGACGAGCGCGGCGAGCACGGCGATCGTCACGACGTCCTCGGGTGACACCAGGGACAGCGAGCCGAAGAGGAACGAGCTGAGCTTGGCGTTGGAGCCGGTCGGGGTGAGGTTGATGAGCAGCACGCCGCCCGCCATGCCGCCGTAGAAGAGCAGCGCGAGGGCGAGGTCGCCGCGCGTCTTCCCGTACGCCCGGATCAGTTCCATGATCACCGAGCCGACGACGGCGACGAGCGTGGCCATCCAGATGGGGCTGGTGTTGAGCAGGAAGCCGAGACCGACACCGGTCATGGCGACGTGGCCGATGCCGTCACCCATCAGCGCCTGGCGGCGCTGCACGAGGTAGACGCCGACGGCGGGGGCGGTGATGCCGATGAGCAGCGCGGCGAGGAGGGAGCGCTGCATGAACGCGTCCTGGAGCATTTCCATGGGTCTGCTTCTTCTCGTCGGCCGTCAGGTCAGCAGACCTGTACGGAGCGGCTCGTCGGCCGCGTGCGGGTGGACGTGGTCGTGGCCGGGCAGCGCGTGCTGGCCGACGGCCTCGGGCGGCGGGCCGTCGTGCACGACGCAGCCGTCGCGCAGGACGACGGCGCGGTCGATCAGCGGCTCCAGCGGGCCCAGCTCGTGCAGCACGAGCAGGACGGAGGTGCCGCCGGCGACCTGCTCGCGCAGGGTGGCGGCGAGGATCTCCTGGCTGGCGAGGTCGACGCCGGCCATCGGCTCGTCCATGATCAGCAGCTCGGGCTCGGAGGCGAGCGCGCGGGCGATCAGCACCCGCTGGTGCTGGCCGCCGGAGAGCGCGGAGACGGAGTCCCCGGCGCGGTCGGCGAGGCCGACCAGGTCGATGGCCCGCTCGACGGCGGCCTTGTCGGCCTTGTTCGGCCAGCCGAACCGGCGGCGGGACAGCCGACCGGAGGTGACGACCTCGCGGATGGTGGCGGGCACGCCGCTGGAGGCGGTGGTGCGCTGCGGGACGTAACCGATCCGGGCCCAGTCGCGGAAACGCTTCTTCGGAGTGCCGAACAGGTCGATGGAACCACCGGTCAGCGTCACCTGGCCGATGAGCGCGCGGATGGTCGTGGACTTGCCGGAGCCGTTGGCGCCGAGCAGGGCGACGACCTCGCCGCGCCGGACGGTGAGGTCGACGCCGCGCAGCACGGGACGCGCGCCGAGGGTGGCGGTGGCGCCGCTGATGGTGATGACGGCCTCGCCGGTCACGGGCGTGCTCATGCGTGCCTCCTCTGCTTCTTCTTCACAGCTTCGATGTCGTGGGGCGCTCGGGTGCGGGGCGTCGCGGTCGGGGACGTCGCGCCGCGTCGCGCGGTCACCGGGCGCCGAGCGCGGTCTGCAGCGCGGCCAGGTTGGCGCGCATGACCTGGAAGTAGTCGTCGCCCTTGGACTGGTCGGTGATGCCTTCCAGCGGGTCGAGCACGTCGGTGCGCAGACCGGTGTCGCGCGCCAGGGTCTTGGCGGTCCGGTCGCTGGCGAGGGTCTCGAAGAACACAGTGGAGACCTTGTCCGCGCGCGCGATGTCCTGGAGCTGCTTGACGCGGGCGGGGGACGGGTCGGCCTCGGGGTCGACGCCGGCGACGCCCTCCTGCTCCAGTCCGTAGCGCTCGGCGAGGTAGCCGAAGGCGGAGTGGGTGGTGATGAAGGTCCGGGTGGCGGTGTTCTTCAGGCCGTCCTTGAACTCGGTGTCCAGTGCGCCGAGCTGCTTCACCAGGGTGTCGGTGTTCTTGCGGTAGTCGGCGGCGTGGGCCGGGTCGGCCTGGGCGAAGACCTTGCCGACGCCCCGGGCGACCTCGGCGTACTTCACCGGGTCGAGCCAGACGTGCGGGTCGCCGGCGCCGGTCTCGGCCGCGTGGGCGTGTCCCTCGTGGCCCGCTCCCTCGCCCGCCGCCCCCTCCGCCCCTTCCGCGCCGTGCGCGTGGCCGACCTCGGTGCCGTGCTCTTCGAGCGTGGTGAGCGTGGTGGCGTCGACGGTGTGCTCGACGCCCGCCAGCTCGATGGCGTCGTCGACGGCCGGCTGGACGCCCTTCAGATAGAGGACGACGTCGGCGTCGGTGAGCCGGCCGATCTGCCGGGGCTTGAGCTCCAGGTCGTGCGGCTCGACGCCCGGCTTGGTGAGGGACTCGACGGAGACGTGCCCGCCGCCGATCCGCTCGGCCAGGAACTGCACGGGGTAGAACGACGCGACCACATGGAGCTTGCCGTCGTTCTTACGGTCGGCCGCGTCCGAGGTCCCGCCGCAGGCGGTCAGGGTGGCGAGGCCGAGCGCGAGGGCTCCGGCGGCGGCGGTCAGTCGTATCGGCCCGGGAACGTTCATGAAAGCCATTTTCAACAAGAGTGGAAACGATTGTCAATTACCGAACGTGTGTCCAGGCGTACAGACGTGCGGTCCTTCACCCGAAAACCTGTCTGGACCTGCGCTGATTCCCTTCGGAGCCCCACTGTCGGGAGTCTCACCGTCCGAGGCTCCCCGTACGGTCCGCGCATGGCTGATCCACGCCCCCGCTGTCCTCGCCGGCCGGCCGGAGCCTCGCCCACCGGGGCTCCATGCCGCCGGCGGCCCGCGCCGCCGTGGAGGGCATCCGGCGGACGCTCGTCCGCACCCTCGTCGAGGGGAACCTCGGCCCCGCGGTCCGACCGGCGAGGTCACGCCAGAGCTCTTATCCAGGCAGACACGTACAAGTCGGGAGGCGGCCCGGTGCCCCGGCGCCGCCTTCCCCCGCTTTCCGCTCGACGACGCACAACCGATTTGAAAGAGGAGGTACGGGCGCCGGTACCCTGGGGCATTCGCACTTCGTCGTCGTAATGAAGAGAGCACCGTGGCCGCCGACAAGATCGACACCATCGTCAGCCTGAGCAAGCGCCGTGGCTTCGTCTACCCGTGCAGCGAGATCTACGGCGGTCAGCGTGCCGCCTGGGACTACGGACCGCTGGGTGTCGAGCTCAAGGAGAATCTCAAGCGCCAGTGGTGGCGTTACATGGTCACCTCGCGCGAGGACGTCGTCGGTCTCGACTCGTCGGTCATCCTGGCGACCGAGGTCTGGGAGGCGTCGGGTCACGTCGCCACCTTCACCGACCCGCTGACCGAGTGCACCTCCTGCCACAAGCGCTTCCGCGCGGACCACCTGGAGGAGGCGTACGAGGAGAAGCACGGCCGTCTCCCCGAGAACGGCCTCACCGACCTCAACTGCCCCAACTGCGGCAACAAGGGCACCTTCACCGAGCCCAAGAACTTCTCGGGTCTGCTCGCCACCCACCTCGGCCCGACCCAGGACTCCGGCTCCGTCGCGTACCTGCGTCCCGAGACGGCCCAGGGCATCTTCACCAACTTCCTCCAGGTCCAGACGACCTCGCGCAAGAAGCCCCCGTTCGGCATCGCCCAGATGGGCAAGTCCTTCCGGAACGAGATCACTCCGGGCAACTTCATCTTCCGGACCCGCGAGTTCGAGCAGATGGAGATGGAGTACTTCGTCAAGCCGGGTGAGGACGAGGAGGCGCAGGAGTACTGGATGCAGCAGCGCTGGAACTGGTACACCGGCCTCGGCATGCGCGAGGAGAACATGCGCTGGTACGAGCACCCGCAGGAGAAGCTCTCCCACTACTCCAAGCGCACCGCCGACATCGAGTACCGCTTCCAGTTCGGCGGCAGCGAGTGGGGCGAGCTCGAGGGCGTCGCCAACCGCACCGACTACGACCTGAACGCCCACTCCAAGGCGTCGGGTGCCAACCTCACGTACCTGGACCAGGAGTCCGGCGAGCGCTACACGCCGTACGTCATCGAGCCCGCCGCCGGTGTCGGCCGTGCCATGCTCGCCTTCCTGCTCGACGCGTACACCGAGGACGAGGCCCCCAACGCCAAGGGCGTCATGGAGAAGCGCGTCGTGATGCGCCTCGACCACCGCCTGGCCCCGGTCAAGGCCGCCGTCCTGCCGCTGTCCCGCAACGCGCAGCTCTCGCCGAAGGCCAAGGGCCTCGCGGCCGACCTGCGGCAGAACTGGAACATCGAGTTCGACGACGCCGGCGCCATCGGCCGCCGCTACCGCCGTCAGGACGAGATCGGCACCCCGTACTGCATCACCGTCGACTTCGACACCCTCGAGGACAACGCGGTGACCGTGCGCGAGCGCGACACCATGAAGCAGGAGCGCGTCTCCCTGGACCAGATCCAGGGCTACCTGGCCTCCCGCCTCATCGGCTGCTGATCAGCCGCATCCCGTACGGGAAAGCCCCCGGTTCCGACCAGCGGAACCGGGGGCTTTCCCGTACGCATCCGGACGAGGCGACGTGCCCGGGTCACGCCCGCAGCGCGCGCCGCACCAGCGCCACCACCGCCGCGAACGCCGCGTCGGCGTCCGGGCCGGCCCACTCGGCCGCGTGCGCCGGGTTGTGGAAACGGTCGGTGGCGTCGAAGACCGCGCGGGCCGTGGTGCGGAAGTCCGTCTCGGGGGCGGCGAACACGCCCGCGCGGTGACCGTCCGCCAGGATCCGGGCGATCTGCTCGACCAGCCGCTCCTCGTGCCGGTCGACCACCGCGCTGTTCTCGCCGATCAGCACCTTGAACGTGGCCATCAGTTCCGGGTCGCCGCCCGCCTTCGTTCGCTTGAGGTCGAACAGCGCGGTCAGCCAGCCGGTCAGCCGCTCGTCGGCCGGCCCGGAGCCCTCGACGAACGGTGCGAGCGGGACGAAGGTCCGCTCCAGCCACCGCTCCGTGACGGCCTCGCGCAGCGCCGCCTTCGTACGGAAGTGCCGGTAGACGCTGCCGTGGCTGACGCCGAGCGCCCGGGCCACGTCCACCACGGTCGCCTTCGCGGGGCCGTAGCGGCGCAGCACCTCCTCGGTGGCGGCGAGGATGCGCTCTGCGGTCAGGGTCTCGGTGACGGCCATGGTCACGACAGTACCGGGGAGTCCGGCCCGGTCAGCGCTCGCTGTCCAGGAGGGCCATCTGGCCCTCCGCGTAGCGCGCGCCGGCCGCCGCGCCCGCCGGGACGGCCGCCTCGATCGCCGCCAGATCGGCCGCGTCGAGCGGGACGTCCACGGCGCCCAGCGCCTCCGTCAGCCGCTCGCGGGTGCGCGCGCCGACCAGCGGTACGATGTCCGCGCCGTGCCGGGGTCCCTGGGCGAGCACCCAGGCGATGGCGGTCTGCGCCACCGTGACGCCCTTGGCCTCGGCGACCGCGCGCAGCCGGTCCACGAGGTCGAGGTTCCGGTCCAGGTTCGCGCCCTGGAAGCGCGGGCTCGCGCCCCGGAAGTCGCCGGGCGCCAGCTCGCGGTCGCGGGCGAAGTGGCCGCTGATCAGACCGCGCGAGAGCACCCCGTACGCCGTGATGCCGATGCCCAGTTCGCGGGCGGTGGGCAGGATCTTCTCCTCGATGCCCCGGGAGATCAGCGAGTACTCGATCTGGAGGTCGGCGATCGGGGCGACCGCCGCCGCCCGGCGCAGGGTGTCGGCGCCGACCTCGGACAGTCCGATGTGCCGGATGTGGCCGGCCTCGACCAGCTCGGCGAGGGCGCCGACGGTCTCCTCGACGGGGACGTCCGGGTCGAGCCGGGCCAGTCGGTAGATGTCGACGTGGTCGGTGCCCAGGCGCTGGAGCGAGTACGCGAGGAAGTTACGGATGGCCGCCGGGCGCCCGTCGACCCCGCCGAAGCCGCCCTCGACCGTGCGCAGGGCGCCGAACTTCACGCTGGTCAGCGCCCGTTCGCGGGCGGCGGCCGGGGCGGTGCGCAGCGCCTCGTTGATCAGCAGCTCGTTGTGGCCCATCCCGTAGAAGTCGCCGGTGTCGAGGAGGGTGACCCCGGCGTCCAGGGCGGCGTGGATGGTCGCGATCGACTCGGCGCGGTCGGCCGCGCCGTACAGCGCGGACATGCCCATGCAGCCGAGACCGAGGGCGGAGACGCGGGGGCCGGTGGTGCCGAGGGTGCGGGTGGGGAGCATGACGGTCTCCTGGGAGTCGGAATCCGGTCCGTGACGGCTGTCACTCTTCGAGAATGACATGGGGGATGACAGATTTCAATATCTGTCAGTCGGTTGACCGGGGGAGGGAGCGGGGGGCGGGAAAATCGGGTGCCGAGGGCTCGGGGCAGGGGATAGCGTCGACGGCATGTACTCCTATCTCCCGATCTACGAGTGAGCGCGTCGCGCACGCCGCGACCGACGATCGACCGAACGCCCACCTCACCGGAGGGGAGACACCCATGGCCAAGAGCCGCAACAACCTCCTCGGCGTCGGCGGACAGCGCAAGAAGCTGTCCCGCGCCGAACAGCACGGAAACGCGCAGAGCCGGGCCGCCGCAGGCCGCCAGGCCGACGAGCGGAAGCAGGAGCTGCTGAAGAAGATGCGCGAGCGTACGCGGCAGGAGACCGGCGGCCAGGAGGCCGCCGAGTAGGACTGGCACGTACGGCACGACGGCCCGGGTCACCTCGTGACCCGGGCAACCGCACCTTCGGGGCGCTCTACCGCGATCTCGACGCGGAGTCCCGGGCGGGCCTCGAACGGCTCCGGGATCTGCTGCTCGCGGAAGAGGCGGCGGCCGCGCAGGGCGATTTGAGCGCCGGTCAGCGCGGGGGAGCGTTCGCCGGCGTGGGGTGAGCCCCGTCCGCCGTCTGCAGCAGTTCGGCGGTGTGCCGCGCCGTACGCCGGGCCCAGGCGCCGCTGCTCACCGCGCCGGCGACCAGGACGCACAGGCCCCAGCCGGTGATGATCCAGTACGCCGGTTCGCTCGCCGCCAGGAACGCGTCCAGGCTCCAGCCGCCGGGCGCGTGCCGGACCGCCCCGAGCCCCGCCGCGAGCACCGCGCCCGCCACCGCGACCCCGAGTGTCTGCCCGGTCTGCCGGCTGGTCGAGGCGACCGCCGCCGCGACCCCGGCCTGGGAGCGGGGCATGCCGGAGACGGCGGTGTTGGTGATCGGGGCGTTCACCAGGCCGAAGCCGATGCCGAACACCACGTACCCCGTGAACAGCAGCGGAGTGCTGCGTTCCGCGTGGAAGGCGGCGAACATCAGCGCCCCCGCCGTCATCGCGGTGCCCGCGAGCAGCAGCGACGGGCGCGGGCCGCGCGCCCCGACCAGACGGCCGGACAGCGGCGCGAAGATCAGGCTCATCGCCGCCATCGGCAGCATGAACAGCCCCGCGTGCAGCGCCGACAGACCGCGGACGACCTGCAGATAGAGGGTGTTGAGGAAGAGGAAGCCGCCGAGCGCGGAGAAGGCGCAGACCGCGATCACGGTCGCTCCGGTGAACGGCGCGCTGTGGAAGAACCGCAGGTCGATGAGGGGTTCGCGGCGCCGCGGCTCGTAATAGAGGAGCCCGGCGAGGGCGAGCACCGAGACCCCGGCGACCGGCAGGCTGGACTCGATGATCGCGTACGTGAGGGAGGCCAGCAGCGCCGTCACCAGGATCTGGCCCACCGGGTCGGGGCGCCGGGGGTGGGGCGCGCGGGACTCGGGGACGAAGCGCAGGGTGAGCAGCAGGGCGGCGAGACCGATGGGCAGGTTGACCCAGAAGATCGCCCGCCAGCTGATCGTCTCGACGAGCAGCCCGCCGACCAGCGGGCCCATCGCCATCGAGATGCCGACGACCCCGCCCCACAGGCCGATGGCGCGGGCGCGTTCGGCCGGATCGGTGAAGGTGTTGGTGATGATGGACATGGCGACCGGGTTGAGCATCGACCCGCCGACGGCCTGCACCATCCGGAACGCGACCAGCGCGGGCAGGCTGGGCGCGAGCGAGCAGAGCAGCGACCCGAGCACGAAGACGACCAGGCCGACGGTGAAGACGCGGCGGCGGCCGATCCGGTCGGCGGTGGAGCCGGAGAGCATCAACAGCGAGGCCAGTACCAGCGCGTAGGCGTCGACGGTCCACTGCATCCCGGCGACCGAGGCCCCGAACTCGCGCCGCATCGACGGCAGCGCCACATTGAGCGCGGTGTTGTCGAGGCTGACGATCAGCAGACTCATACAGCAGATCGCGAGGACGACCAGCTTCCGACCGCGCGTGAGCTCGGGCATAGGCGGATCCTACGACTGCCGACGCCCACCCGCACGTGTGCCCGAATATCGGGCGGGCCCGCCGGCGGTCAGCGGGCGGTGGGGGAGAGACGGGGCCAGGTCGGGTGGTGCTGGTCGATGACGTAGGGGTGGGCATGGCGCAGGCCGGCGGGGGAGGGGCGGGAGCCGGCGAGGTGGGGGTGGCCGGGCGGCAGGTCGGAGTGGGTGTGTTCGAGGTACGTCGGGTCGTGCGCGGGCCACAGCGCGGTGGCCGCCAAGGTGGCGGCGAGCGCGACGGCGCCGAGGACCGCGGCGGTGACCGGCAGGCCCGCGCCCGCGGCGAGCCAGCCGGCCAGCGGGTAGGTCAGCAGCCAGCAGCCGTGGGACAGGGAGAACTGGGCGGCGAACGCGGCGGGCAGGTCCGGGTCGGCGGCCGAGCGGCGGACCACCCGCCCGCCCGGGGTGAGGACGGCCGAGCAGGCGGCGCCGATCAGCGCCCAGGCGCCCAGGACCGCCCACCAGGACCAGGTGCTCGGCGCGACGGCGGCCGGCACGGCGACGGCGGCGAGGATCACGGGCAGCGCGAAGGCGGCCGGGAGCATCACCGCCCGGTCGCCGGTCCGGCGCAGCAGACGGGGCAGGGCCAGGGCGGCGAGCATCGAGCCCGCGCCGTACGCGCCGAGGGCGAGCGAGAGGGCCCCGGCGGGCCGGTGGAAGTGGTCGCGGACCAGGACGACCGTGTTCACGAAGACGATCGAGCCGGCGGCGGCGACCGCGAGGTCCAGCGCGAGCAGGGCCCGCAGCCGCGGGGTGGCCCGGAACAGGCGGATGCCGAAGACGGCCTTCGCGTACACCCCGCCGGAACGTTCCGCCGGCGCCGGCTTCGGCAGGACCGCCGAGACCACGAGCGCGGCGGAGGCCAGGAACCCGGCCGCCGTGCCGGCGAACAGCCAGCCGGAGGAGACCAGGGTCAGCAGCCCGGCGGCGAGCGCCGGACTGAACAGGCTCTCCAGGTCGTACGCCAGCCGGGACAGCGACAGGGCCCGCGTGTAGTCGCGCTCGGCGGGCAGGACCTCGGGGATGGTGGCCTGGAAGGTCGGGGTGAAGGCGGCGGACGCGGCCTGGAGGACGAAGATCAGGACGTAGATCTGCCAGACCTGGGTGACGAACGGCAGCGCGAGCGCGGCCGTCGCGCGGGTGAGGTCCATCGCCACCATCAGCGTCCGGCGCGGGATCCGGTCGGCGAGCGCGCCCGCCAGCGGGGCGATGGCGACGAAGGCGATCATCTTGATCGCCAGCGCGGTGCCGAGCACCGCGGACGCGTCGGCCTTCGCGAGGTCGTACGCGAGCAGGCTCAGCGCCACCGTCGCCAGACCGGTGCCGGTCAGGGCCACGACCTGGGCGGTGAACAGGTGGCGGTAGGTGCGATCACGCAGTACGGACAGCATGGCCGGCTCCGTCCCGGGTCGGGCGGGTGAGACGTGGGCAGCGTGCGGGAGCGTGCGGGACGATTCCATCGTAATCAACATGTGCGTACATGCGCACGCGTTAGGGGGTGGCTGTCCGGCGTGCCCGCCGGACAGCTCGCCGCGGTGTGCGTGTCCGTGTCCGGCTCCGCGCCCGTGTCCCCGTCACGTACGGATGCGGGTGCTGCCTCCCTCCAGGAGCGCGAGGCCCAGTTCGGTGACCGTGTGCAGGGTCGCGTTGCGGTGGCGCAGGCTGGTGGCCAGGGCCGCCTCCCGCAGCGCCGTGAGGTGGCGGCTGGCGTTGGGCGCCGAGGTGCCCGCGGCGCGCGCGAGCTCGCCCGTCGTCGCGATGCCGTCCGCGAGGGCCGACAGCAGCATCGCCCGGGTCGGCCCGATCAACGCCGCGAGCGCGCGCCCGTCGGCCGGCCCGGACTCCGGAGCCGCCCAGGCGGCGTCGTGCTCGATCGGGTGGACGAGGACCGGCGGCAGCGTCGGGTCGGCGAGTGTCGTCGGGGCGTACCGGGAGAAGAACGACGGCTGGAGCAGCAGGCCGCGGCCGTCGAGGTGCAGGTCCTGGTCGACCGGGAAGTCGAGCCGGAGCACCGGGAAGTCCCAGCGCGCGGACGGATGGATCGTGCTGAGAACCGCGTCCCAGCCGCCCTCCGCGAGCACGGTCGAGCGCCGCGATCTGTCCCGGCTCACCTGGGCCCGGATGCGCTCCCAGAACGGGGCGAGCACCGTGGCGAAGTACGCGTCCGCCGCGTCGGCGATCCGGCCGATGCCCCCGGCGCCCCCCTCCGCCAGGTCCCGGCTCCAGGACGGCATGCGCCTCGCCCCGTTCTGGCGCGTGAACTCGCCCAGATCACGGTGCACTTGACGCAGCGGCGTGGCACGCAGGGCCTCGATCCGCTCGGTCAGGCCGCCGCCGACCGCAGGCGTCAGGAAGTCCACCGTGTACCCGACGGGCGGCGCGAGGGCGGTCAACAGGCGGGTGACGGGCGGGACTCGGGGCAGCGCCTCCCGCAGCCAGGGCCTGAAGAGCACCCCCGCGTCCCGTCTTCGCAGCCGGTGGAGGCTGAGCAGCAGCTCCCACATCGGATCGGGTCCGGGCGCGATCCGCACCCGGGCGAGGTCCTCCCCCGTGAAGTGGATGCGCAGCATCCTCTCAACCCCTCCCACCACGGTAATTGCGTTCCAGTGCAACAACGTTCACCGAACTCCCCCTGACCTCACAGAATCTGTCCGACCAGCACCGGATCAACGCACTCATCGACAGGACGGTGGATCGTAAAATGGCCGGGACCCGGACGAAGAACGTTTGCGGCGCGCGTGTCGCCGCGCGGGGGCTCGTACGCGCGCTGGCCACCGGAGCGGCCGCCGGAGTGGCCCTCGTCGCGACGGCCGGCTGCTCCGGGTCCGCCGGGGCGTCGTCCGCGGCCCCGGCCCCGGCGGCGAAGCGCACGATGGAACCGGCCGCGCTCACCGGGCTGCACGAACTCCTCCCCGTTACCGGTCTGTTGTTCACACCGCAGCTGCGCGGCGCCCGGGCTCAGCAGAAAGTCGCGATCGCCTGCATGGCCGAGCACGGCTACCGCTACGCCCCCGCGGCCCCGGCTTCGGACACCGGGGCGGACGGGGCTCCGGCCGAGGAGCGCCCGCAGCCGTTCGGCCTGGAGTCCTCGGCCCCGCCGCGTACCGCCGCCACGCCGTCTCCCGAGAAGCCGCCCCGGCCGGGCAGCCCGGAGAGCACCGATGCCTACGCCCGGGCCCTGTTCGGCCGGGAGAGCGCCCGGGTCAGTACGAAGGGGCTGCGGCTGGGCGTGTCCCGGCCGGGCGAGGGCTGCCTCGCCGAGGCGGAGAAGCGACTGCTCGGCGACGGCCGGATGCGCTGGCTCCAGGTGCGGATCATGCTCTTCGAGGCGCAGGAGCAGGCACGCGGCGACGTGGAGAAGGACCCCGAGTTCCGGGCGGCGACCACGCGCTGGCGGGCGTGCATGGACCGGGCCAAGGTCAAGGCCCAGGATCCTGTCGCGGTCCTGAACTCGCTGCGCTCGGCCGAGGACCGGCGGACCAGCCCGGTCGCCGCGGCGGATCTGCGCTGCAAGGCCGAGACGGGGTACCTGACCACCGCGTACCAGCGGCTCGCCGTCGCCCAACAGCACTGGCTCGACGGGCACCCGACCGTCGGCGCCGACTGGAAGAAGCTGTCGGACCGCCAGAACAAAGAGGCCGACAAGGTCCTCGGCGCGACGGCCGGCTGAGTTCTCCCGCACGCGGGGATCCACAGTCTTCCGCTCCCGGCCCCGGGAGCGGATGTCCTCCCCATGTTCTCGTACGTCCTCATACGAAAGGGAACCACTCATGTTCTCGAACCAGACCCGCCCGAAGTCCGGCCTCCGCAGGAAGGTCGCCGCCGTCGCCGGCGCGACCGCGCTCCTCGTGGGCGCCGGCGTCGCCACCGCGGCGACCGCCTCGGCCGGCCCCAACTGCGCGTCGGGCTACCACTGCGTCTTCTACAACGGGCTCGGCGAGCCCGGCGGGCACGCGTTCTACAACAGCGACCCCGACTTCACCGACAACACCTTCGACGGTATGTCGATCAACATCAACGACAACGTGTGGGCGGCCAGTAACTCCAGCAACGGTGGTTACGAGAGCCACTACTACTACGACGTCAACTACGGCGGCGGTCTCGTCTTCTGCGTGAACCCGGGCAGCGCGGTCAACTACGACCGACTGAGCGACGACGGCGTGAACGGCAACCACGTCGGTCAGCGTGACGAGGCCAGCTCCCTGCTGATGCGCCCGTCGACGACCGTCTCCTGCTTCTGACCGGACCGCGGGCGGCGCACGGAGGAGCTCCCCTCCTCCGTGCGCCCTCACGGACCGTGCCTCTCACTCACAGCACATCCGACAACCGAAAGGTAGAACACACCATGAGCACGATCGGCAAGAACGCCGGATTCCGCCGGACGCTCGCCACCATCGCCGGAGCGACCGCGCTCCTCGTGGGCGGCGGCATCGCCACCGCTTCGACCGCCTCGGCCGGCCCCAGCTGCCCCTCGGGCTACCACTGTCTCTTCGAGGGCAACCTCGGAAGCTCCGTGCACAACTACTACAACAGCGACCCCGACTTCACCAATGACACGTTCAGCAGCGGGCACGGCGTGA
Source organism: Streptomyces laurentii (assembly GCF_040635425.1). Classification (NCBI taxonomy): domain Bacteria; kingdom Bacillati; phylum Actinomycetota; class Actinomycetes; order Kitasatosporales; family Streptomycetaceae; genus Streptomyces; species Streptomyces laurentii. The sequence continues at coordinate 37,978 of NZ_JBEYHT010000027.1, forward strand.
ACGACAACTCGTGGGCGGCCAGCAACTCCAGCAGCGGCGGTTACGAGAGCCACTACTACTACGACGTCAACTACGGCGGCGGTCTCGTCTTCTGCGTCAACCCGGGCAGCTCGGTCGACTACGACCAGCTGAGCGACGACAACGTCGACGGCAACCACATCGGCAAGCGTGACGAGGCGAGCTCCCTGTTGATGCGTCCCTCGACGACCGTCTCCTGCTTCTGACCCGACATGGACGGCGCGCGGAGGAGCTTTCCCTCCTCCGCGCGCCCTCGCGGGCCGTGCCTCTCTCAGCACCGCCGACCACCGAAAGGCAGAACACTTCATGAGCACGATCGGTACGAAGTCCAGATTCCGCCGGAAGTTCGCCGCTGTCGCCGGGGCGACCGCGCTCCTCGTGGGCGGTGGCATCGCGACGGCGTCGACCGCCTCGGCCGGCCCTGTCTGCCCCTCGGGCTACCACTGCCTCTTCGAGGGCAACATCGGAGTGTCCGTGCACAACTACTACAACAGCGACCCCGACTTCACCAACGACGTGTTCACCAGTGGGCGCGGGGTGAACGACAACTCGTGGGCGGCCAGCAACTCCAGCAGCGGTGGTTACGAGAGCCACTACTACTACGACGTCAACTACGGTGGCGGTCTCGTCTTCTGCGTGAACCCGGGCAGCGTGGTCTACCCCGACCAGCTGAGCGACGACTTCGTGGACGGCAACCACGTCGGTCAGCGTGACGAGGCCAGCTCCTTGCTGATGCGTCCTTCGACGACCATCTCCTGCTTCTGACCCGGCCGAAGCACACCCGCGCGTGATCAGTCGTGCGGCGGGAGCGCGCCGATCTGGTGGTCGGCGACGTTCAGGGCCTCGTCGACGAGGCGGCGCAGATGGCCGTGCCGCAGTGCGTACACGACCCGGCGGCCGTCCTTGCGGGCGGTGACCAGGCCGGCGAGGCGGAGCTTGGCCAGATGCTGGCTGACCGAGGGGCGGGGGGCGCCGCACGCCTCGGTGAGGGTGGTCACATCCGCCTCGCCCTCGCCGAGCCGCCGCATCAGGGCCAGCCGGGTGCGGTCCGCGAGCAGGGCCAGGATCGAGACGGCGACCGTGAGCCGCTCCGCGTCGTCCCCGGCCTCTTCATGCCGCTGCGGGTGCGCGTCCGCGCCCTGCGTGCGTGAGGTCATCGGCCCATCGTAGGCGGGCGGGCTCCGGCGACGGCCTGGCCGGGGCGGATCGTACGACTCCCGCGGTGCGGGCGCGGTGCGGGACAATGGGCGGATGACCGTGTTCTCCCCCCTCGCCATCGGCCCGCACATCGTGCAGCCGCCGGTGGTGCTCGCGCCCATGGCCGGCATCACCAACGCCCCCTTCCGCACCCTCTGCCGCGATTTCAGCGGCGGCAAGGGCCTGTACGTGAGCGAGATGATCACGACGCGGGCGCTGGTCGAGCGCAACGAGAAGACGATGCAGCTGATCCGCTTCGACGCGAGCGAGAAGCCGCGCTCGATCCAGCTGTACGGGGTGGACCCGGAGACCGTCGGCAAGGCGGTCCGGATGATCGTCGACGAGGACCTGGCCGATCACATCGACCTGAACTTCGGCTGCCCGGTGCCGAAGGTGACCCGCAAGGGCGGCGGCTCGGCGCTGCCGTACAAGCGGCCGCTGCTGCGGGCGATCCTGCGCGAGGCCGTGGGCAACGCGGGCGCGCTGCCCGTGACCATGAAGATGCGCAAGGGCATCGACGACGACCACCTCACGTATCTGGACGCGGGCCGGATCGCCGTCGAGGAGGGCGTGACCGCGATCGCCCTGCACGGCCGCACCACCGCCCAGCACTACGGCGGCACGGCCGACTGGGAGGCCATCGCCCGCCTGAAGGAGCACGTGCCGGAGATCCCGGTGCTCGGCAACGGCGACATCTGGTCGGCGGACGACGCGCTGCGGATGATGCGCGAGACCGGCTGCGACGGCGTGGTCGTCGGGCGCGGCTGCCTCGGGCGGCCGTGGCTGTTCGGGGACCTGGTGGCGGCCTTCGAGGGGACCGAGGACTACGCGCGGCCGGGGCTGCGCGAGGTCGCGGACACGATGGTGCGGCACGCGCGGCTGCTCGGGGAGTGGCTGGGCGACGAGGCACGGGGTGTCATCGACTTCCGCAAGCACGTGGCCTGGTACCTCAAGGGCTTCTCCGTGGGTTCGGAGATGCGCAAGAAGCTGGCCATTACGTCGTCCCTGGACGAACTGAGCGCTCAGTTGAGCGAGCTGGACCTGGACCAGCCGTGGCCGGTCGGCGCGGACGGCCCCCGGGGTCGTACGTCCGGAAATGGGCGGGTTGTCCTTCCGGATGGCTGGCTGAAGGACCCGTACGACTGCTCCGGAGTGAGCGAAGACGCCGAGCTGGACACGTCCGGAGGGTGAGACCAAGGGCCCTTCGGGGTCTCAAAAGAGCGTTTTCAGCGAGTGATTCTCGCCACCCTTGATAGGGGTAGCGCTCAGATGAGCGGTCTTGTAGACCCTCTCCCGTTTGAAGGGTGGCACTGCGTGCCACCCTTCTTTCGTTCAAGCCTTGAACGCAAGTGCCGGATTGTGCGCTCATGTGAGCGCCTGGGTCCTGATTTGAGTCAAAAGAGCTTCGGGGACTGAAAGCGCAGGCTACCCGCCGGTAACTTTCGATGCGCTGGCGGACGGGTGGTTAAGACCGGATGACCGGTAGGCGTACCTCCCCAGAAGCCTTCGATCTGGGTATGTTCCTCGCCGTCAGGGCAGCCAACCGAGTCGTCGAGGAGTCGTGGCCCGTGTCGGAATTCAATGATCAGAAGTTCGTGTACGACTTCACCGAGGGCAACAAGGACCTCAAGGACCTTCTCGGTGGCAAGGGAGCGAACCTCGCCGAGATGACCAACCTCGGTCTCCCGGTTCCCCCCGGCTTCACGATCACGACCGAGGCCTGCAAGGTCTACCTGGAGAGCGGCGCCGAGCCGGCCGCCCTCCGCGACGAGGTCAGCGCGCACCTCGACGCCCTCGAGCGCACCATGGGCAAGAAGCTCGGCCAGGCCGACGACCCGCTGCTCGTCTCCGTCCGCTCCGGCGCCAAGTTCTCGATGCCCGGCATGATGGACACGGTCCTCAACATCGGCCTCTCCGACGCCTCCGTCGAGGGCCTCGCCACCCAGGCCGACAACGCGCGCTTCGCCTGGGACTCGTACCGCCGTCTCATCCAGATGTTCGGCAAGACCGTCCTCGACGTGGACGGCGAGCTCTTCGAGGACGCCCTCGACGAGGCCAAGGCCGCCAAGGGCGCCGCCAGCGACACCGACCTGGACGCCGCCGACCTGAAGCGGCTCGTCGAGCGCTTCAAGGGCATCGTGAAGACCGCGACCGGCCGCGACTTCCCGCAGGACGCCCGCGAGCAGATGGACCTGGCCATCGAGGCGGTCTTCAACTCCTGGAACACCGACCGGGCCAAGCTGTACCGCCGCCAGGAGCGCATCCCGCACGACCTCGGCACCGCCGTCAACGTCTGCTCGATGGTCTTCGGCAACCTCGGCCCCGACTCCGGCACCGGCGTCGCCTTCACCCGCGACCCCGCCTCCGGCCACCAGGGCGTCTACGGCGACTACCTCACCAACGCCCAGGGCGAGGACGTCGTCGCCGGCATCCGCAACACCGTGCCGCTCGCCGAGCTCGAGTCGATCGACAAGAAGTCGTACGACCAGCTCATGCAGATCATGGAAACCCTCGAGACGCACTACAAGGACCTGTGCGACATCGAGTTCACCATCGAGCGCGGCCAGCTCTGGATGCTGCAGACCCGCGTCGGCAAGCGCACCGCCGGTGCCGCCTTCCGCATCGCCACGCAGCTCGTGGACCAGGGCCTCATCGACGAGGCCGAGGCGCTCCAGCGTGTCAACGGCGCCCAGCTCGCGCAGCTGATGTTCCCGAAGTTCGATGACAACGCCAAGGTGGAGCAGGTCGGGCGCGGCATCGCCGCCTCCCCGGGTGCCGCCGTCGGCAAGGCCGTCTTCGACTCGTACACGGCCGTCAAGTGGTCCCGCTCGGGCGAGAAGGTCATCCTGATCCGCCGCGAGACCAACCCGGACGACCTGGACGGCATGATCGCCGCCGAGGGCATCCTCACCTCCCGCGGCGGCAAGACCTCGCACGCCGCCGTCGTCGCCCGCGGCATGGGCAAGACCTGTGTCTGCGGCGCCGAGGAGCTCGAGGTCGACACCAAGCGCCGCCGCATGACCACCGCCGCCGGCGTGGTCGTCGAGGAGGGCGACGTCGTCTCCATCGACGGCTCCACCGGCAAGGTCTACCTCGGCGAGGTACCCGTCGTACCGTCGCCGGTCGTCGAGTACTTCGAGGGCCGGACGCACGCCGGCGCCGACGACGCCGACGAGCTGGTCCAGGCCGTGCACCGGATCATGGCCTACGCCGACCGCGTCCGCCGGCTGCGCGTCCGCGCCAACGCCGACAACGCCGAGGACGCCGCCCGTGCCCGCCGCTTCGGCGCCCAGGGCGTCGGCCTGTGCCGTACCGAGCACATGTTCCTCGGCGAGCGCCGCCAGTACGTCGAGCGCCTCATCCTCGCCGACACCGACGAGGAGCGCGAGGCCTCGCTGAAGGCCCTGCTGCCGCTGCAGAAGGGCGACTTCGTCGAGCTGTTCGAGGCGATGGACGGCCTGCCCGTCACCGTCCGGCTGCTCGACCCGCCGCTGCACGAGTTCCTGCCCGACATCACCGAGCTGTCGGTCCGCGTCGCCCTCGCCGAGGCCCGCAAGGAGCCGCACGAGAACGAACTGCGCCTGCTCCAGGCCGTCCACCGGCTGCACGAGCAGAACCCGATGCTCGGCCTGCGCGGCGTCCGCCTCGGCCTGGTCATCCCCGGCCTGTTCACCATGCAGGTCCGCGCCATCGCCGAGGCCGCCGCCGAGCGCATCGACGCGAAGGGCGACCCGCGTGCCGAGATCATGATCCCGCTCGTCGGCACCGTCCAGGAGCTGGAGCTGGTCCGCGAGGAGGCCGAGGCGGTCATCGCCGAGGTCGTCGCCCGCACCGGCGTCGACCTGAAGCTGGCCCTCGGTACCATGATCGAGCTGCCGCGCGCCGCCGTGACCGCCGGCCAGATCGCCGAGGCCGCCGAGTTCTTCTCCTTCGGCACCAACGACCTCACGCAGACGGTCTGGGGCTTCTCCCGCGACGACGTGGAGGCCAGCTTCTTCACCGCGTACCTGGAGAAGGGCATCTTCGGCGTCAGCCCCTTCGAGACCATCGACAAGGACGGCGTCGGCGCCCTGGTCCGCCAGGCCGTGGAGTCCGGCCGGGCCACCCGCCCCGACATCAAGCTCGGCGTCTGCGGCGAGCACGGCGGCGACCCGGAGTCGGTGCACTTCTTCCACGAGGTCGGTCTCGACTACGTCTCCTGCTCGCCGTTCCGGATCCCGGTGGCGCGCCTGGAGGCCGGCCGCGCGGCGGCCGAGTCGAAGGGCAGCGACAGCCGCTGACCCGCCGCGCCCCCGCCGGTCCGGGTCCCCGGACCGGTGAAGCGGGGGCCGCGCACCACCGGAGCCGCCGTTCGTCCCCGACCCTCAGAACCGATGGGCGGCGGCCCCGGTTTCCGTGAAGAGACAGGGCGGACACCTTTTGTGCGGAGGTGTCCGCCCCGTCGCGTTTCCATGGCCTCTTCGGCTGTTCCCGGCTTATCCGGCTATTTCTTCCCTTCGCCCCGGAATGCCTTCCAGGCTGTGTTCCCATACGCATTCCCGGAAAGGTATTCGGTTTTCCCTGGGAAACCTGGGGGCGGTGGTGCGCGGGAAGTGCCCGGAGGGGTGGAAGGGGTTGCGGGGGTATCGAGGATTTCGATGGGTTCGGGTGTGCGGAAAGGTGAGCTCCTGTTCGCGTCGTGTTCACATCGCGACGGCACAGGAATTTCGCCTTTGAACTTTCGCAAACAAAGACATGGGCGCGGCCTCCGGATCCCCACCCGGAGGCCGCGCCCATTCCGTTAGCCGGGCGGATGAGCCGCAACCTCGCCGACCGCCGCCGGACGCGCCGAAGCCCCCCACGGTCTTCGTCGCGTCACCTCGGTCCTCGAAGGTTCCCCGTCCGGCCGATCACAGCTTTTCGGTTTCCGGCCGTTCACCGCGAGGCTTTTCAAGTCTGGCTGAAACACCCTGGTAACGTGCTGTGATGCTGTGCATACTCGTCGTCGGGGGTGGTTGCGAGTGCACAGGTGGGGGTTCGATGCTGCGGATTCATTTCACCGGGGCCGATCTGGCCGGGGTGAGGATGGCAGCCCAGCCGGACGTGTTGTGGGAAACGATTCTCAGCTTTCACCGGATACGGGACCGGCGCGGCCCGGTCGTGTTCCGGGAATGGCGGTCGGAAGCACGGGTACGGCTCGGCACGGAGACGCGGCTGCTCGCCGCACTGGTCCCGGGACGCGGCTATTTCCCCGACTTCCTCAACCCCCCGGAGGGCATCCTCGGTCTCGACGAGGCGCTTGACGCGATCCGCGCGACCCCGGCCGCCCGGCTCCACGCCGAACTGGCCCAGATCGGCGCCGCGGCCACCGGGCGGCCCGCCGTACCGGCCGCGCTGCGCTCCCTCGCCGACGGCTGCGGCGGGGCGCTCGGCCGGCTGTCCGGGGCGCTGCGCGACTACCACCGGGCCGCCGTCGAGCCGTACTGGACGCACATCCAGGCCCGCGTCGAGGCCGACCGGGTGCGGCGCGGCCGGGCGCTGCTCGACGGGGGAGCGGACGAGCTGCTCGCCTCCCTGCCGCCGATGCTCCGCTGGCACAGCCCCGTCCTGGAGGCGGACTACCCCGTCGACCGGGACGTCCGGCTCGACGGGCGCGGGCTGCTGCTCCAGCCCTCGTACTTCTGCCGCGGCACCCCGGTCGTCCTGCGCGACCCCACGCTGCCGCCGGTCCTCGTCTACCCGCTCACCCACGGCGAGTCCCCGACGGTCCGGCCGCCCGGCCTGCCGTCGCTCGCCAAGCTGGTCGGCCACACCCGCTCGGCGGTCCTGCACGCCATCGGCGACGGCGGTACGACGAGCGAGCTGGCCCGCCGGGCCGGGGTGTCCCTGGCCTCCGCCAGCCAGCACGCCGGGGTGCTGCGCGAGGCCGGGCTGATCGCCACCCTGCGCAACGGCAACGCGGTCCTGCACACGCTCACCCCGCTCGGCGCCGCCCTCCTCGGTGGTGGTGGCGGGACGCGCGACGAGAACGGCCGCCGGGCGGGCGGGGGCCGGCGGGAGGACGGTACGGGGGGTGGCGCGGGCGGCCCGGCCGGTGCGGGCGGTCCCGGCGGCGGGGACGACGGGGCGGGAGAAGCGGGGAGGGCGGGCCGGGCCGGCGGGCGGATCCCGGAGCGGGCCCCGGAGCGGGCCCCGGCTCCGGTCCGGTGACGCGTACGGGACGGTGGGGCCGCCGGGTGATGCGTACGGGTGGTGCGACCGCCCGCTGATACGTACGGGTGGTGCGGCCGCCCGGTGGCCAAGGCGGCCCGGGGGTGTCGGTCCCGGCTCCCGTGACCGGCCCAGGGCACCGGACAGGGACCTTCGGCTCTGTGCGGGCCGGCGGCGGGCGCGCGACCCTGGACCCATGCGTGTCACCCGAGACGTCCCCGACATCCGCGGCCGCGCCGACCTCGACGTGCTGCTGCGGCGCTTCTACACGGCCGCCTTCGCCGACCCGCTCATCGGGCCCTTCTTCACCGAGATCGCCGGCACGGACCTGGAGGTCCATCTGCCGCGGATCGGCGACTTCTGGGAGCGGGCGCTGTTCCGGACCGCCGCGTACCGGCACGACGCCTTCGCCCCGCACTCCGCCGTGCACTCCGTACAGCCGCTGACCGCCGCCCACTTCGGCCGCTGGGTGCAGCTGTGGCACGCCACGATCGACGGGCTGCACGAGGGTCCGCTGGCCGACCGGGCCAAGGCGCAGGGCGAACGGATCGCGCTCGCCCTGCTCCGCCGGCTCGCCGGCCGCGACGTGTCCACCGACGCGCCCCGGGGCGAGGGCGGCGGGTTCGTACCGCTGGCGGCGCTCACACTGCGGGCGGCCGGCTGACGGGTTGGAATCTCTTCGAAGAAAAGCGCGAGAGAGCGATGAGTTCCGGTGAGGCCGGCCGTCTTACCTCTCGAAAGCACCGCGACGGAAGAGAGAGTGACCACCATGGCCCCCCAGATGATCTTCGTGAACCTGCCGGTGAAGGACCTGGACGCGAGCAAGGCGTTCTACGAGAAGCTCGGCTTCTCCGTCAACCCGCAGTTCACGGACGAGACCGCCGCGTGCGTCGTCATCAGCGACGCGATCTTCGTGATGCTGCTGACCGAGGAGAAGTTCAGGGCCTTCACCGCGCCCGGCAAGGAGATCGCCGACGCCACGAAGGTGACCGAGACGCTGGTCTCGCTGAGCGCGGAGAGCCGGGAGAAGGCCGACGCCCTGGCGGAGGCGGCCCTGGCCGCGGGCGGCAGCCCGGCGAAGGAGCCGCTGGAGCTGGGCTTCATGTACGGCCGCTCCTTCGCCGACCTGGACGGGCACCACTGGGAGGTGTCCTGGATGGACCCGGCCGCCCTCCAGGGCGGTGCGCAGGGCTGATCCGCGTCCCGCGCGGCCCCTTGCCGGTCAGGCCGAGACGCCGCCGTCGATCACCAGGTCCGTGCCGACGGCGGAGCCGGCCTCGTCGGAGGCCAGGTAGAGCACCGCCGCCGCCACCTCCCGGGCCGAGGTGATCCGGCCGAGCGGCGACTGCCCCTTCATCCGCACCGCCCGCTCGGCCTCGGTCTCGCCCGGGCGCAGCGACATCGCGGACTCGGCGGCCCCGGGGCTCACCGCGTTGATCCGGATCCCGTCGCCGACGTGGTCGAGGGCGGCGGCCCGGGTGAGCGCGGAGACGGCGGCCTTGGACACCTGGTAGCCGAAGAGGCCCGGCCGCCGGGTGTGGGCGCCCAGGTTGGACGAGATGTTCACGATGGCCCCGCCGCCGTGGGCGCGCATGTGGGCTATCTCGGCCTGGAGCGAGTGCAGGACGCCGGAGACGTTGACGTCGAGCAGCGCCTGCCAGTCGTCGAGCGGGAAGTCGGCCGCGCTGTGGCCGCCCCGGAACACCCCCGCGTTGTTCACCGCCACGTCCAGCGAGCCGAAGGCGGCGACGGTCTCCCGGACGGCCCGGCGCATGTCCTCGGCGACCGAGACGTCGGCGGTGACCGCGCGGGCGGTGCCGCCCGCGGCCTCGATGAGCGCCACCGTCTCGTCGAGGGCGGCGGCCCGGCGGCCGGACACGGCCACCTGCGCGCCCTCGGCGGCGAAGGCGAGCGCGATGGAGCGGCCGAGACCGCCTCTGGCGCCGGTGACGAGGACGGTGCGGCCGGTGAATCGGGACGACGACATGGTCACTCCTGTGCGAGGTGGGCGAGCGGATGGATTTTTGACCGTACGTTCTTGAATGAGGCGCGAAAGATGGGCGCCCGCAGGCGCCCAGGGGCAGAGCCGTGAAGGGCCGGGAAGGCGAGCCGGGGCGGGTCAGTCGAGCAGGGTCAGCGCCTGCTCCGCGGCGTCGCGCACCCGGGCCGGGTCGCTCGACGCCTTGCCGACCACCCGCAGGCCCTGGAGCAGGACGAGCAGCATCCGGGCCAGCGCGCGCGGATCGCGGCCGGGTGGCAGTTCGCCCTGGGTCCGGGCCCGGTTGAGCGCACTGTGCAGCAGGGTCTCCAGCTGCTCCCAGCTCCGTTCGACCCGCCGGCCCACCGCCGGGTCGCGCGGGGCCAGTTCCGCCGCCGAGTTGGTGAGGAGACAGCCGGTCAGCCGCAGCTCGTCGGCCGCCGCCTCGGCCGCGAACCGGCGTACCAGCGCCCGTACGCCCGGCAGTGCGGGCCCCGGCGCGGACAGCTCGTCGAGGATCCGCGGATCCGTGTTCTCCGCGTAGCGCTCCAGGGCCTTCAGATACAGCTCGTGCTTGCTGCCGAAGGTCGCGTAGACGCTGGCCCGGCCGATGCCGAGGCGCTCCACGAGGTCCGCCATGGTGGTCGCCTCGTAGCCGCGCGCCCAGAACAGCTCAAGGGCGGACTGGAGCGCGGCGTCGGGATCGAATTCCTTGGTCCTGGCCACGTGTCGACCGTACGGCTATCGAGAACGATCGGTCAAGATCCTCTATGACTCCGTCCGGCCAAGCTCTGGGCTTGCTCAAGACCGGCCGGGATCGATGGACGGCACACCTATCCCGTTTCTAGGCTCGCGCCATGCCTGACATATCCCTGACCACTCTTGCCCTGCTCTGCCTCGCCGCCTTCGCGGCCGGCTGGATCGACGCCGTGGTCGGGGGCGGCGGTCTGCTCATGCTGCCCACCCTGCTGCTCGGGCTGCCGCACCTGCCGGCCGCGCAGATCCTCGGCACGAACAAGGCCATGTCCATCGTCGGCACGTCCGGCGCGGCCGTCACGTATCTGCGCAAGGCCCCGATGAAACTGGGCATGGCACTGCGGATCGGGTTCGCCGCGCTCGCCGGGTCGATGGCCGGCGCCTTCTTCGCGGCCGGGATCAGCAGCGCGGTGCTGCGCCCGGTGATCATGGTGGTGCTGCTGGCCGTGGCCGTGTTCGTGCTGCTCCGGCCGACGTTCGGCGCGCGGCCCGAGGGCGCGGAGCGGCCGGAGCTCACCAGGGCCCGGATCGTCACCGCGATCGTCGTGGTCGGCGGCGGCATCGGTTTCTACGACGGCCTGTTCGGGCCCGGCACCGGCACCTTCCTGGTCCTCGCCCTGACCGCCGTGCTCCACCTCGACCTGGTGACGGCCTCCGCCACCGCGAAGATCGTCAACGTCTGCACCAACGCGGGCGCGCTCGTCACCTTCGCCTCGCAGGGGAACGTCATCTGGCAGCTGGCCGCCGTCCTGGCCGTCTTCAACCTCGCGGGCGGCACGACCGGCGCGCGGATGGCGCTGAGCAAGGGCACGGAGTTCGTCCGCGGGGTGCTGCTCGTGGTGGTCCTCTCGCTGGTCGCCAAGCTCGCCTTCGACCAGTGGGCGTGAGCCCGCCGTACGGGACCGGCCCGCGGGCGGATCAGGCGGTACGGGAGCCGGCCGGGAGCGACGCCTCCGGCCGTACGCCGATGAGGTGCCCGAACGCGACCACGTTGCCCAGGTAGCCGCCGGACTTCTTGGAGAAGCCGCCGCCGCAGGTGATCACCCGGATCTCGGCCCGGTCCGCCTGCCCGTACACCTTGGCGTCGGGGAAGGCGTCGTTCTCGTAGACCTCGACCGCGTCGATCGTGAACACCGCCGTCCGGCCGTCCCGCCGGTCCACCTCGACCCGGTCGCCCTTCTTCAGCGCGCCGAGCGCGTAGAAGACCGCCGGCCCGTCCGCGTTGTCGACATGGCCGGCCACGATCGCGGTGCCCTTGGCGCCGGGCCGGGTGCCGTCCTCGTACCAGCCCGCCAGATTGCGGTCGGCGGCCGTCGGGACGTCGAGCGCGCCGTCCCGGCCGATCCCGAGGCCCGTCACGGGCGCGTCCACGTCGATCTCGGGGATGCGCAGCCGGACCGGATCGGACGGCGGGAGCGGGTCGGCGGCGGCGTCCGTGTGGACGCTCGGCCCGGCGGCGAACGCCTGGGCCGCCGACGGCACCGGCGGGGTGACCTGCGCCGAACCGTTGTGGATCATCCACAGGCCCAGGCAGGCGGCCGCGGCGACGCCCCAGCCCTTGCTCCGCGTACTCACCTGTCGCTCACCGGCCGCCCATCCGTCGCTCGCCTGCCGCTCGTGTCGCTCACCTCTCGCCCGCCCGTCCTCGCCGGCCGCTCACCGGCTCCTTCCGTGCCTCTCGGGGATGGCCCTGCCCCCGCCGGGCCGTCAGCGGGCGCGCGGCGGAGGCAGGACGTGGGGCGGTACGGGTCAGCCGTCCTGCGCGCCGCTCGCCCGGCGGCGCAGGAGCCACGTACCGCCGGCGGCGGCCGCGGCCAGCACCGCCACGCCCGCCGCGATCTGGGAGGTGTCCGGGCCGACGCTGCCGCCGACACCGGTCCGCACATGGCCGCTGGGGCCTTCCCGGCGTTCGACGATCAGTTCGCCGCGGGTGGACTTGCCGTTGTCGCACTCGACCCGGATCTCGTACGAGCCGGCCCGGGCGTGGTGCGGCACCGCGAACTGCCCGACCACGACCTTCTTGTGGGTGCTCGGGTTGAGATGGAAATCGCCCGCGCCGACCGAGGTCGCGTCGCCCTTGCCGTGGCCGTGCTCGCCGCAGGCGGCGGTGTTCACGGTGACGGTGGTGCCGGGGTCGGCGGGGGAGGGGAAGATCTCCAGCCGCCGGTCGCCCCAGTCGCGGCCGCTCTCGCCGCCACCTTCGCGGCCTTCGTCACGCCCCCCGTCGCGGCCTCCCTCGCCGCCGCCGTCGTTCGCGACGGCGGGGGGAGCGGCGAAGGTGGTGAAGGCGAGGGGCGCGGCGGTGAGGGTGGTGAGGGCGACGAACGTCAGCGCGGTACCGGTGAGCAGTCGGGCGGGGGTGCGGCGCATGGGGGGTCCTCCGGGGCGCGCGAACGGCTTGCGGAAGCGGTCTTCCGTAGGTCCGAGACAAGGCGATGCCCGGGTTCCGCGCCTGGTGAGGAAGCGTCAGAACTGCTCCGTCCGATACGGCGTGCGGCCGCCCTCCCTGGTGTTCGCGCAGGTAGGGGGCGATTCCGGGAGGCGGGATGCGGCCCGCTCCGAATGGGTGAGCACGGCCGCGGAAAATCCGCGCTTGACCTCGACCTTGCTTGAGGTACCACCCTCGTCGACATGGACACCGACACCACCACGCGCCCGCTCCGACTCGCCGTCATCGCCGCCAGCAACCGCGAGGGCCGCTTCGGCCACATCGTCACCGACTGGTTCGCCGGACACGCCGAGGCGCACCAGGACTTCGCCACCCGCGTCGTCGACCTCGCCGACGTCGACCTGCCCACCGCCCTCTCCCGCGACCCCGGCGCCGCCGTCAGGGCCGAATTGGCCAAGGTCGGCCCGGTGCTGGCCGAGGCCGACGCCTTCGTCGTCGTCACCCCCGAGTACAACCACTCCTTCCCCGCCTCCCTGAAGGCCCTGATCGACTGGCACTTCACCGAGTGGCAGGCCAAGCCCGTCGCCTTCGTCTCCTACGGCGGCATCTCCGGCGGCCTGCGCGCCGTCGAGCAGCTGCGCCAGGTCTTCGCCGAGATGCACACCGCCACCATCCGCGAGACCGTCTCCTTCGCCGGAGTGCACGGCAGCTTCACCGAGGACGGCACGCTCAAGGACCCGGAGATCCCGGACGCCGCCGCCACCCGCCTGCTCGACCAGCTCGCCTGGTGGGCCCACGCCCTCAGGGAGGCCAAGACCGTCCGCCCGTACGCGGGGTGAGGACGCGGCGGTACTGGGGGGGCGGACGCCGGTGGTACGGGGTGGAGCGCACCCGCCCCGCCGCCCGCCGCGCCCCGGCCCCTACCGTGGCGGCGTGAACGAGAACGCGAACGAGAACGCGAACGAGAACGCGAGCGGCGCGCACCGGCCCGGGACCGAGCGGCCCTTCTTCGTGTACGGCACGCTGCGTCCCGGCGGGTGGCACCACGACCGGCTCCTGCGCGGCCGGACCGCCGCCGAGGAGGACGCCCTTCTGCCCGACGCGGTGCTGCACGACGGCCCCGGCTACCCGTACGCCGTCGCCGCCCCGGGCGCCGGGCCGGTCACCGGCACCCTGCTGACGGCCGCGCCCGGCACGTACCCCGCACTCCTCGACGCCCTCGACCTGCTGGAGCTTCCCGCCGGCTACGAGCGCGCGGCCCGCGCGACCGTACGGCTCCGGGACGGGGCCCGGGTGTCCGCCTGGGTGTACCTGGCCGCGCCGGGCACGGCGCTCGGCCCGCCGATCCCGGGCGGCGACTGGTTCGGCCGCGCGGACGTGTGACCGGAAGCGGGGACGGAAGAGGGAGCGGACGCCCGACCGGTCACCGGGCCGGGTGCGGGGTGGCCGCCAGGGCCTTGGTGACGCCGTCCTCCCGGTCGCCGAGGAAGTGCGGGTCCGGCCGCAGGGCCGCCTCGGCGGCGGCCTTCCCGGCGGCGGCGATCTCCCGGGTGGTGCCGTAGTACCAGGTGGCGTCGTGCGGTTCGCCGACACCGACGCCGTACGACTCCACGCCCGCCGCCGCGCACAGCGCGAGGGCCCGCTTGACGTGGAAGTCCTGGGTGACGAGGACGGCCCGGTCCACGCCGAAGATCTTCTTGGCGCGGACGCACGAGTCCCAGGTGTCGAAGCCCGCGTAGTCGCTGACGACCTTGTCGTCCGGCACCCCGCGCGCCGCCAGGTAGGTGCGCATCGCGCTCGGCTCGTCGTACTCGGTGCGGCTGTTGTCGCCGGTGACGAGGAGGACCTTGACCTTGCCGGAGCGGTACAGCTCGGCGGCGGCGTCGAGGCGGTGCGCGAGATACGGGGTGGGGCGGCCCTTCCACAGTCCGGCGCCGAACACGACCGCGACGTCCTCGGCGGGCACGTCGGCCGTCGTCCGCAGCCGGCCGTCGGCGGCGGTGTGCATCCAGGTGACCGGCGCGAGCGCGAGACAGGCCCCGATCATGACGGCCTGGACGGCGCGGCGGCGGCCCCGGACGGTGCGGGGGAGTCGGAGCGGTCGGGGCAGTCGGACGCCGCGCATGCGGGGGGACCTCCGGAGTGGTCGTCGGATGTCGGAGCGGGGAGAGGAGCGGAAGAGCCCGGGAAGGTCGAAGAGTCGAAGAGTCGAAGAGTCGAATTGCCGAAGAGCGGAAGAGCGGAAAGTCGAACGGATGTCACACCGTTCGACGCGATACGGCCGGTTCCGGTTCGCTCGCCGGCGCGATCCGTTCCCTCCCGGCCCACCCGCCCCGAGCCGCCGCGCCCGCAACTCCCTCCGGCCGCGCGGAGGTTCCGGGAGGCCCCGTGTGGAAAATAGGAGGAGGCGAAGAGACCGGGCCCGTACCATCCGCGGGTGATCATCGAAGCCGTCCTCGCCGACGCCCTCCAGAACAACGTCCAGTGGTGCGCGACGATGTGCCGCGCGCACGGCCTGTCCGAGGCCGCCCTGGGCCCGCGCGCCTGGACCAGCCCGCGCCGCACCCCGCTCTACTACCCCGACGCGGTCACCCTCACCGCGGACGCCGAAGCGCGGGACGTCCTGGACGGCATCGACCGCACCACCCCCGGCGCCTCCGTCAAGGACAGCCTCGCCCGCCTCGACCTCGCGCCCGAGGGCTTCCGGCTGCTCTTCGAGGCCCAGTGGATCCACCGCCCCGCCGGCCTGCCGGGCAGCGCCGCGGACGCCGGCGCCGCCGCGTACCGGCCCGTCCGCACCCCCGGCGAACTCGCCGCCTGGGCGCTGGCCTGGAGCGGCGGCGACGCCGACGAGGCCGCCCTCTTCCGGCCGGAGCTCCTCGACGACCCCGCCACCACGATCGTCGCGGGCCACGCCCCCGACGGCCGGATCCTCGGCGGCGCCGTCCTCACCGCGAGCCCACGCGTCACCGGCGTCTCCAACCTCTTCACCGCCGACGGCGTCCCGGCCTCCGCCGCCTGGTCCGGCGTCCTCGCGGTCGCCGACCCCGCGCTTCCGCTCGTCGGGTACGAGTCGGGCGACGACCTCGACGCGGCGCTGGCGGCGGGCTTCGAGGCGATCGGCCCGCTGCGGGTCTGGCTCGACGCCTGAGCCACAAAGGCCCCGCCACAGCGGCCCAGCCATAAAGGCCCCGCCACAAGGCCCGGCCGCAAACGCCCGGCCATGGCCCCGGATCCCGGAGGTCCTGCCCCACCCGACGCCGCCATCTGCCCCCTTCTGTCCGTCCTGCCGGTTACGGTCGGGGGCATGGCAGGCTTCCCCGAGAACCCCGACCGGACCGGCGGCACCCCCGGCATCCCGCACACCCCCGGCACTCCCGACGCCCCCGGCACCCCCGGCTACGACGCGGCCGACACCGAACGCTGGGCCGCCGAGCCCGACAAGCGGCCCGGCCGCACGGCCTTCCAGCGCGACCGCGCCCGCGTGCTGCACTCCGCCGCGCTGCGCCGGCTCGCCGGCAAGACCCAGGTCGTCACCCCCGGCTCGTACAGCCACGCCTGGGACACCAGCCCGCGCACCCGGCTCACCCACTCCCTGGAGTGCGCCCAGGTCGGCCGCGAGCTCGGCGCCGCCCTCGGCTGCGACCCCGACCTCGTCGAGGCCGCCTGTCTCACCCACGACCTCGGCCACCCGCCCTTCGGGCACAACGGCGAACAGGCCCTCAACGACGTCGCCAAGGACTGCGGCGGCTTCGAGGGCAACGCCCAGTCGCTGCGGCTGCTCACCCGGATCGAGCCGAAACGGTTCATCGCCGACCCCGCCACCGGCGCCCCGCTCAGCGTCGGCCTCAACCTCACCCGCGCCGCCCTCGACGCCGCCACCAAGTACCCCTGGCCCCGCGGCGGCCACCCCACCGACCCCGGCTCGCCCAAGTTCGGCGTGTACGAGGACGACCTGCCCGTCTTCACCTGGGCCCGGCAGGACGCCCCCGCCGACCGCACCTGCTTCGAGGCCCAGGTCATGGACTGGTCCGACGACGTCGCCTACTCCGTCCACGACTTCGAGGACGGCCTGCACGCCGGGCACATCGACCCCAACCTGCTCCTCGCCGAACCCGAGCGCGCCGACATCTGGGCCGTCGCCCGCGGCCGCTACGTCCCCGAGGACACCGACCCCGCCGAACTCGCCGCCGCCCTCGACCGGCTCATGGACGAGGACTGGTGGCCGCACGGCTACGACGGCTCGGCCGTCGCCCAGGCCCGCCTCAAGGACGCCACCAGCCAGCTCATCGGCCGTTTCTGCCTCGCCGCCGAGACCGCCACCCGGCACGCCTACGGCTCCGGCCGCCTCACCCGCTACGGCGCCACCCTCGTCGTCCCCCGCGCGGCCCGCCTGGAGTGCGCCGTCCTCAAGGCCATCGCCGACCGGTACGTGATGCAGCGCGCCGAACAGGAGGCGCTCCGCGCCGACCAGCGCGTCGTCGTCACCGAACTGGCCGAGGCGCTCACCGCCCGCGCCCCCGAGGGGCTCGACCCGCAGTTCCGCGCCCTGTTCGCCGCCGCCCCCGACGACCGCTCCCGCAAGCGGGTGATCGTCGATCAGATCGCCTCCCTCACCGACGCGTCGGCCCGCGCCCTGCACGCCCGCCTGCGCGCACCGCACCACCGCTGACCCGCCCACCGCTGACCCGTCCACCGGCCTCCGCGTCCGCGCGGATGACCAAGGTCCCCTTTCGGGGGCCGGTTCCGGGGCCGTTCGCCCCCTTCCCACCCCATGGCCGGTGCGGGACCCTGCGCAAGCACGTCCCGAGGCGGTACGGTCCGGGCCGGGTCCAGGGGCGTAGCGTAGGGAACCGGTCGCAACGAGGAGGAATCAACGTGGTCGACGCAGATCAGACCTTTGTCATCGTCGGCGGGGGCCTGGCCGGCGCCAAGGCGGCGGAGACCCTGCGCTCCGAAGGATTCAACGGGCGGGTCATCCTCGTCTGCGACGAACACGAACGCCCCTACGAGCGTCCACCGCTCTCCAAGGGCTTCCTCCTCGGCAAGGCCGACCGCGACTCCGTCTTCGTCCACGAACCCTCCTGGTACGCGAGCAACGACGTCGAACTCCACCTCGGCCAGACCGTCACCGCCATCGACCGCGACGCCCGCACCGTCCGGTTCGGCGACGGCACCGTGATCCGCTACGACAAGCTGCTCCTCGCCACCGGCGCCGAGCCGCGCCGCCTCGACATCCCCGGCACCGGTCTGGCCGGCGTGCACCACCTGCGCCGCCTCGCCCACTGCGAGCGGCTGCGCGACGAGCTGAAGGCGCTCGGCCGTGACAACGGCCACCTGGTCATCGCGGGCGCCGGCTGGATCGGCCTGGAGGTCGCCGCCGCGGCCCGTACGTACGGCGCCGAGGTCACCATCGTCGAGGCGGACCCGACCCCGCTGCACCGGGTCCTCGGCCCCGAGCTGGGCCAGGTCTTCGCCGACCTGCACGCCGCGCACGGCGTCCGCTTCCACTTCGGCGCCCGGCTCACCGAGATCACCGGCCAGGACGGCATGGTCCTCGCCGCCCGTACCGACGACGGCGAGGAGCACCCCGCGCACGCCGTCCTCGTCGCCATCGGCGCCGCCCCGCGCACCACCCTCGCCGAGAACGCCGGCCTCGCCCTCGTCGACCGCGCCGACGGCGGCGGTGTCGCCGTCGACGAGACGCTGCGCACCTCCGACCCGGACGTCTTCGCCGCCGGCGACGTCGCCGCCGCGCACCACCCCGCGCTGCACACCCGGCTGCGGGTCGAGCACTGGGCCAACGCCCTCAACGGCGGCCCGGCCGCCGCCCGCGCGATGCTCGGCCAGAGCGTCTCGTACGACCGCGTCCCCTACTTCTTCTCCGATCAGTACGACCTCGGCATGGAGTACTCGGGCTGGGCCCCGCCCGGCTCGTACGACCAGATCGTGACGCGCGGGGACGTCGGAAAGCGCGAGTTCGTCGCCTTCTGGCTGAAGGACGGCCGGGTCCTCGCGGGCATGAACGTGAATGTGTGGGACGTCACAGAACCCATCCAGAAGCTCATCCGCTCCCGTGCCCAGGTGGACCCCGAGCGGCTCGCGGACCCCTCCGTGCCCCTGGAGACCCTCGCCGCGTAGCCGGTGCAGCCCGGGCGCCTTCCCGCTCCCCGTAGAATCTATGCGTGGCAGGCAGGATCAACGATGAGGACGTGAAGGCGGTACGGGACGCCGTCCCGATCGACGCCGTCGTATCCGAGTACCTCCAGCTCCGCAACGCCGGCGGCGGGAACCTCAAGGGGCTGTGCCCCTTCCACGACGAGAAGTCGCCCTCCTTCCAGGTCAGCCCGAGCAAGGGACTCTTCCACTGCTTCGGCTGCCAGGAAGGCGGCGACACGATCGCCTTCGTGATGAAGATCGACCATCTCACCTTCTCCGAGACGGTCGAGCGCCTCGCCGCCCGGGCGGGCATCACGCTGCGGTACGAGGAGGGCGGCTACAACCCCGGCCACCAGCGCGGCGAACGCACCCGCCTGGTCGAGGCCCACAAGGTCGCCGCCCAGTACTACGCGGACCAACTCGGCTCCGCCGAGGCCGAGATCGGCCGGAAGTTCCTCGCCGAGCGCGGCTTCGACCAGGCCGCCGCCGAGCACTTCGGCGTCGGCTACTCCCCGGCCGGCTGGGACCACCTCACCCGCTTCCTGCGCGGCAAGGGCTTCACCGACCGCGAGCTGATCGTCTCCGGCCTCTCCCAGGACGGCCGCCGCGGCCCCATCGACCGCTTCCGCGGCCGCCTCATGTGGCCGATCAAGGACGTCGGCGGCGACGTCGTCGGCTTCGGCGCGCGCCGGCTGCGCGAGGACGACAACGGGCCCAAGTACCTCAACACCCCCGAGACGCCGATCTACAAGAAGTCCCAGGTCCTCTACGGCATCGACCTGGCCAAGAAGGACATCGCCAAGGTCAGCCGGGCCGTCGTCGTCGAGGGCTACACCGACGTCATGGCCTGCCACCTGGCCGGCGTGCCCACCGCCATCGCCACCTGCGGCACGTCCTTCGGCGGCGACCACATCAAGATCCTGCGCCGGCTCCTCATGGACAACGGCACCGCCCGCGTCATCTTCACCTTCGACGGTGACGCCGCCGGCCAGAAGGCCGCCCTGCGCGCCTTCGAGGACGACCAGAAGTTCGCCGCCGAGACGTACATCGCCATCGCGCCCGACGGCATGGACCCCTGCGAACTGCGCCTGGCCAAGGGCGACGAGGCCGTCGCCGACCTGGTCGAACCGCGCGTCCCGCTGTTCGAGTTCGCGCTGCGCCAGATCACCGGCCGCTACGACCTGGAGATCCCCTCCGGCCGCGCCGCCGCGCTCGACGAGGCCGCGCCCATCGTCGCCCGGATCAAGAACATCGCCTCGCAGCACGAGGTCGCCGTCCAGCTCGCGGGCATGCTCGGCATCCTCGACACCCAGTTCGTGGTGCGCCGCGTCGCCCAGATCGCCCGCTGGCAGCGCCAGGGCGGCCAGGGCGGTCCGGAGCAGCAGCGGGGCGGCGACCGGGGCCGGCAGCGGCGGATGTACGACATCCCGGCGCCCGTCGCCCCCGCCGGGCCCGCGCTCAACCTGCGCAGCCCCGCCCACCGCACCGAGCGCGAGCTGCTCAAGCTCGCCCTCCAGTACCCGGAGCTGGTCTCGCCGGCCTTCGACGCGTACGGGATCGACGAGTTCACCGCCGCGCCCTACGCCGCCGTCCGCCAGTGCGTCCAGGACGCGGGCGGCGCCACCGACGCGCCCTCCGACTACCTCGACGCCGTGCGCGAGGCCGCGCCCGACGACACGGTGCGCTCGCTCGTCACCGAGCTGGCCGTCGAGACGATCTTCGCCAAGGCCGTCGACGAGGCGTACGCCGGCGACCAGCTGGTGACCGTACGGCTCCGGGCCGTCGACCGGCGGATCCGCGACGTCCAGAGCACCCTGGCCCGGCTCGGGCCGCACGGCGACCCGGGGCAGGTCTCCGCCGTACAGAACGAGCTGTGGGTGCTCACCCAGTACGGACAGTCGCTGCGCACGCACGGCGCCGCCGCGCTCTGACGTCCGCTTCAGCCGGCCCGGCGCGCGGTCCGGCGTGCGGCGCGGTGGCCCGGCGTACGGTCGGTCACATTCCGGACTCAAAAAGTCACCGCACGCCCCTCGTGGCGGCGACGCGCCGTACCCCACACTGGGTGACGGTGCCGCCCCGCTGCCCGTACGCACGCCCGTCCCCCTCCCGCACCGGCAGCGATCACCCGCCCTGGAGGTCGCCCCGTGCAGACCCGGACCGTCACCGCGTCCCAGGAATCAGCTCCGTACGTCCCGGCCCCCCGCCCGGCTCCCCGCGCTCCCCGGGTGTCCGCGGGCGGCGGTGGCGGCGGCTCGTCGGCCGATCTGTTCCGCCTCTACCTGCGCGAGATAGGCCGGGTCCCGCTGCTCAGCGCGGAGGAGGAGGTCGAGCTGGCCCGCCGGATCGAGGCCGGGCTGTTCGCCGAGGAGAAGCTGGCCCGCGGCCCCGGCCTGGACGGCCGCCTCGCGCACGACCTCGACCGTCTCGTGGTCCTCGGCCGGATCGCCAAGCGCCGGCTGATCGAGGCCAATCTGCGGCTCGTCGTCTCCGTCGCGAAGCGGTACGTCGGCCGCGGTCTGACCATGCTCGACCTGGTCCAGGAGGGGAACCTGGGCCTCATCCGGGCGGTCGAGAAGTTCGACTACGCGCGCGGCTACAAGTTCTCGACGTACGCCACCTGGTGGATCCGGCAGGCGATGTCCCGGGCGCTGGCCGACCAGGCCCGCACGATCCGGGTCCCCGTGCACGTGGTCGAGCTGATCAACCGGGTCGTCCGGGTCCAGCGCAGCATCCTCCAGGAGTACGGCCACGAGCCCACCGCCGAGGAGGTCGCCGCCCGCCTGGACCTGCCGCCCGAGCGGATCGGCGAGGTGCTGCGGCTCGCCCAGGAGCCGGTGTCGCTGCACGCGCCGGTGGGCGAGGAGGACGACGTCGCGCTCGGCGACCTCATCGAGGACGGGGACGCGGCGTCGCCCGTCGAGTCGGCGGCCTTCCTGCTGCTGCGCGAGCATCTGGAAGCGGTGCTCTCCACCCTCGGCGAGCGCGAACGCCAGGTCGTCGCGCTGCGCTACGGCCTCGACGACGGACGGCCCCGCACCCTGGAGGAGATCGGACGACTGTTCGGGGTGACCCGCGAGCGTATCCGCCAGATCGAGTCCAAGACGCTGGGCAAGCTGCGCTCCCACGCCTATGCCGACCAGCTGCGGGGATACCTCGACTGACGTTCCGGCGCCGCAGGACACGCCTGACGCACCGTCGCTCATAGGAGGGAACTTCACGCCCGTTAATACTATTTTGAGATAATTAGTGACGGTCGGTGCGCATAGACGTCTCATGACGAGAAGAGACTGCGGGCCCCCTCGGCTTCGTGCCCGAGTGGCCCGCTTCGTATCGACAGCGGCCACGCTCGGCCTGCTGACCACGGGTCTGGCGGCCGGCTTCGCCCAGGCCGACACCCCTGACCCGAAGACCCAGCCGAAGGCGACCGCGAAGGCGACGACGCCCGCCGCGAAGCCCGCACCGGCCGCGAAGCCCGCACCGGCGGTCCCGACGCCCGCCGTGCCGGCGCCCCGCGCGGGCACCCCGCTGCTCACCGAGACCTTCACCGGCGCCACCGCCGACGACCGCTTCACCGCCGTCGGCTCCGCCTGTCTGAGCGGCGCGCCCTCGGCGGCGGCGCAGTCCGGCAGCCATCCGCTCACCGGCTGCCCGTCCACCGAGATCGGCCCGATGCCGCCGCTCGACGCGGCCCCGCACGGCTACCTCCGGCTCACCGACGCCGGGAACGACGAGAGCGGCGCCGTCCTCTTCGACCAGGCCCTGCCGGCCGGCAACGGTCTGGACGTCACCTTCGACCAGTGGCAGTACGGCAGCACCACGCCGAACACCCCGGCCGACGGCATCTCCTTCTTCCTGGTGAACGGCGACACCGCGCTCGCCCACCCCGGAGCCTTCGGCGGCAGCCTCGGCTACGCGCAGAAGCTCCCCGACGACAACCCGGGCCTGGAGATGCTGCCCGGAGTCGACCGCGGCTACCTCGGCGTCGGCCTCGACGTCCTCGGCAACTACTTCGGTGACTGGGAGCACCGCGGCAACGGCTGCGCGACCCGCTCGCCGGCGGGCACCGGCATCCGGGTGCCCGCGCCCGGGGCCAACATGGTCACCGTTCGCGGCCCCGGTGACGGCACCGAGGGCTACTGCTTCCTGACCGCGACGACCAGCAACTTCACCACCACCCCGCCCTGGCCGTCCACCCTCCCCGGCCGGCTCCAGGGCCCGCTCACCGTGATGCCTCCCGGGGTGACCCCGCAGCAGGCGGAGACCCTCCTGGAGCCGTCCCGCCGCCGGGTGCACGTCCACCTGACCCCGGCCCCGGCCCCGGTCCTGACCATCGACGTGGACTTCAACGACGGCACCGGCTTCCACCAGGTGCTGTCGACACCGGCCCCGATGCCGGTCCCCTCCACCTACAAGTTCGGCTTCGCGGGCTCGACCGGCCTGTGGACCGACGTCCACCTGATCCGCAACGTCGTCGTCACCACCGACCAGCCGCTGCCCGAACTCAACCTGGTCAAGCAGGTCCACGAGCCGCGGCCCGGCGAGCTGACGGTCGGCACCCCGGTCGACTACGACTTCGTCGTCACCAACTCCGGCAACACGCCGATCAACGACCTCGCCGTGGCCGACCCGACGGTGAATCCGGTCACCTGCCCGGTCAGCGTGCTCCAACCGGGGGAGACCGCCACCTGTACGGGCACCTATGTGATCACCGCGGCGGATGTCGCGGCCGGCCATGTCACCAACACGGCGCGGGCCACCGGCACCTCCGACGGTGATCCGGTCACCTCACCGGACTCCACGGTCACGGTGCCGATCGACGCCCCGCCCGGCATCGTCATCGAGAAGCAGGTCCAGGGCACCGGCCCGTTCAACGTCGGCGACACCGTGACGTACGAATACATCGTCACCAACACCGGCGGCACGGACATCACCAATCTCTCCATCGTGGACGACAAGGTCACCGGCATCACCTGCGCCGCGACCGCACTGGCCCCGGCCGGACAGCCCGGTGACAGCACCACCTGTACCGGTACGTACGTGGTGACGGCGGCCGACGGCGTCGCCGGTCAGGTCACCAACCACGCCCACGCCGCCGGCACCTCGAACGGGACCCCGATCGAGTCGCCGCCGACCGACGCGACGATCGACGTCGTCGGCACGTCCTCGCTCGGCCTCTCCAAGACGGCGAGCACGGCGGGCCCGGTCCACATCGGGGACACGATCACCTACAGCTACGAGGTGACCAACACCGGGCAGACGAACCTGACCGAACTGGCCGTCTTCGACGACCACGTGAACCCCGTCAACTGCCCGGTGACGACACTGGCGCCGGGCGCGAGCACCACCTGTACGGGCACGTACACGGTGACCGAGGCCGACGGGGCGCTCGGGCACGTCCACAACCGCGCCCAGGCCACGGGCACCAACCCGCAGGGCGGGGCCGTCCTGAGCCCGGACGACGAGGTCACCGTGCCCGTCATCGGCGCCTCGGGCCTGGCGATCGAGAAGACGGCGAACACGCCCGGTCCGGTCCAGGTCGGCCAGACCGTCACCTACACCTACACCGTGACCAACACCGGCCAGACGGCACTGACCAACGTCGCCGTCCAGGACGACCGGGTCGCCCCCGTCACCTGCCAGGCGACCTCGCTGGCGGCGGGCGCGAGCACCACGTGCACGGGCACGTACACGGTGACCGAGGCCGACGCCGTCGCGGGCACCCTGCACAACATCGCCCAGGCCACCGGCACCGACCCGGAGGGCCACCCGGTGGACAGCCCGCCGGGCGAGGTGACCCTGGACGTGGTCGCGGTCTCGTCGATGACCATCGACAAGACGACCGCCGCCACCGGCCCGGTGAACGTCGGTGACACCGTCACCTACGCCTACACCGTGACCAACACGGGCAACGTGACCCTGCACAACGTCACCGTGGTCGACGACCACGTCACCACCGTCAACTGCGACCGGACCACCCTCGCCCCCCAGGAGAGCGCCACCTGTACGGGCACATACGTGGTGACAGCCGCCGACGGCGCCGCCGGAAGCGTCACCAACACGGCCCACGCGACCGGGATCAACCCCGGCGGCGAGACCGTGACGAGCCCCGACGACGCGGTCACCGTGCCCGTCATCGGCGCCTCGTCGCTGACGGTCGAGAAGTCGGCGAGCCCGGCGGGTCCGGTGAACGTGGGTGACACCATCACGTACACCTACACGGTCCGGAACACCGGTCAGACGACGCTGAACAACGTCACCGTCGTGGACGACAAGGTCACCGGCATCACCTGCCAGGCGACCACGCTGGCGGCGGGCGCGAGCACCACGTGCAGCGGAACGTACGTGGTGACGGCCGCCGACGGCACAGCCGGAAGCGTCACCAACCGGGCGCACGCCACGGGCACCAACCCGGGCGGCGACACGGTGACGAGCCCCGACGACGAGGTCACCGTGCCGGTGAACCCGCAGCGCGCGGAGCTGACCGTGACCAAGAAGGCCGACACGGCCGGCCCGGTCCACGTCGGTGACCAGGTCACCTACACCTACACGGTGACCAACAACGGCGACACGGAACTGACCGACGTCGCCGTCGTGGACGACAAGGTCACCGACATCACCTGTGAGGCGACCACCCTGGCGCCCGGCGAGCACACCACGTGCACGGGCACCTATGTGGTGACCGAGGCGGACGCGGTCGCCGGCCACGTCACCAACCACGCCCACGCCACCGCCACCGACCCCCGGGGCAACCCGGTCGAGAGCCCGTCCGTCCAGCACACCATTCCGGCCGCCTGCCCGCCCAAGGGCTACGGCGACGGCTACGGCAAGGGCGGCGGCATGGAGATGTGCCCGGACCACGGTCACGGCCACGACTACGGCGACGGCTACGGCAAGAAGGGCGACCGGAAGGCCGACCGGAAGGCCGAGAAGGGGAAGGTGAGCTGACGGCGGGTCCCGACCCGGGACCGGCCCCCACGTGACACACGGAGCGGGACCGGATCGAGCCGCCACACGGCCGATCCGGTCCCGCTCTTTCGTTCACCCCCGCCGGGGTCAGTCCACCTCGGCGACCGCCTGCGCGAACTGCGCCGCGTACAGCCGGGCATATGCCCCACCGGACGTCAGCAGCTCCTCGTGCGTGCCCTGCTCGACGATCGAGCCGTTCTCCATCACCAGGATCACGTCGGCGTCCCGGATCGTGGAGAGCCGGTGCGCGATCACGAACGACGTCCGGCCGTGCGCGAGCCGCGCCATCGCCTTCTGGATCAGCACCTCGGTACGGGTGTCCACCGAGCTGGTCGCCTCGTCGAGGACCAGGATCACCGGGTCGGACAGGAACGCCCGCGCGATGGTGATGAGCTGCTTCTCACCGGCGCTGACGCCGGTGCCCTCGTCGTCGATGACCGTGTCGTAGCCCTCGGGCAGGGTGCGGATGAAGCGGTCCGCGTGGGCCGCCTTCGCCGCCTCCTCGATCTCCGCCCGGCTCACCTCGCGCGTCGCGCCGTACGCGATGTTCTCGGCGATCGTGCCGCCGAACAGCCAGGTGTCCTGGAGCACCATGCCGATGCCCGCGCGCAGGTCCTCGCGCCGCATCTTCGCCACGTCCACCCCGTCCAGGGTGATCCGGCCGCCCGTGACCTCGTAGAACCGCATGAGCAGGTTCACGAGCGTCGTCTTGCCGGCGCCGGTCGGGCCGACGATCGCGACCGTCTGCCCCGGCTCCACCGTCAGCGACAGGTCCTCGATGAGCGGCTTGTCGGCCTCGTAACGGAAGGAGACCCCCTCCAGGGCCACCTTGCCCTTGAGGTCCACCGGCCGCTCGCTCGCCGGCGCGTCCGGCTCCTGCTCCTCGGCGTCGAGCAGCTCGAAGATCCGCTCGGCCGAGGCCACGCCCGACTGCACCAGGTTCGCCATCGACGCGACCTGCGTCAGCGGCATCGAGAACTGCCGCGAGTACTGGATGAACGCCTGCACGTCACCGATGGACAGGCTGCCGCTCGCGACCCGCAGACCGCCGACCACCGCCACGAGGACGTAGTTCAGGTTCGACACGAACATCATGACCGGCTGCATCACGCCGCTGTTGAACTGGGCCTTGAACCCGGCCTCGTACAGCGCCTCGTTCTGCTCGCGGAAGTCCTTCGCGGACTCCTCCTGCCGGCCGAAGACCTTCACCAGCGTGTGGCCGGTGTACATCTCCTCGATGTGCGCGTTGAGCGCGCCCGTCGTCTTCCACTGCGCCACGAAATGCGGCTGCGACCGCTTGCCGATCTTCGCCGCCACGATCACCGACAGCGGCACCGTGATCAGCGCCACCAGGGCGAGCAGCCACGAGATCCAGAACATCATCACCAGCACGCCGATGATGGTGAGCAGCGAGTTGATCAGCTGGCCCATCGACTGCTGGAGGGTCTGCGAGATGTTGTCGATGTCGTTGGTCGCCCGCGACAGCACCTCGCCGCGCTTGGCCTTGTCGAAGTACGACAGCGGCAGCCGCGCCAGCTTCGCCTGGACGTCCTCGCGCATCCGGTAGACCGTGCGGTTGATCACCTTGATCGACATCCGGGTGGAGACCAGCATCAGCAGGCCCGCCAGGACGTACACGAGCAGGGCGACGCCCAGGATCTCGCCGACCGCGCCGAAGTCGATGCCCTTGCCGGGCGTGAAGGACACCCCGGACAGCATGTCCGCCATCCCCGAGTCGCCCTTGGCGCGCAGCCCCGCGAGGGCCTGCTCCTTCGTGGCGCCCGCGGGCATCTGCCGCCCGACGACGCCCGCGAAGACGAGGTCGGTGGCCTTGCCGAGGACCTTCGGGCCGACCACGGAGGCCGCCACCGACAGGACACCGGCGATCACCATCACCCACAGCGTGCGGCGCTCCGGCGCCAGCTGCTTCAGCAGCCGCTTGCCGGACCCCTTGAAGTCCATCGACCTCGAGTCCGGGCCGCCGCCGGCCATCATTCGTCCGCCAGGACCGGCCATCAGGCTGCCTCCGCCTCGGTCAGCTGGGAGAGCACGATCTCCCGGTACGTCGCGTTGTCCGCCATCAGCTCGTGGTGCCGTCCGGTGCCGACGACCCGGCCCTCGTCGAGCACCAGGATCCGGTCGGCGTCCCGGATGGTCGCCACCCGCTGGGCGACGATGACCACCGTCGAGTCGGCCGTCTCCTCGGACAGCGCGGCGCGCAGCAGCGCGTCCGTCTCGTAGTCGAGAGCCGAGAAGGAGTCGTCGAAGAGATAGATCTCCGGCTTCTGCACGAGCGTGCGGGCGATCGCCAGCCGCTGCCGCTGACCGCCGGAGAGGTTCGTGCCGCCCTGCGCGATCGGCGCGTCCAGCCCGCCGTCCAGCTTGGACACGAAGTCCTTGGCCTGCGCCACCTCAAGGGCGTGCCACAGGTCCTCGTCGGTCGCGTCCGGATTGCCGTACCGCAGATTCGTCGCCACCGTCCCGGAGAACAGGTACGGCTTCTGCGGCACCATCCCGACCGTCCGCGCCATCAGCGCGGGTTCGAGCGACCGTACGTCCACCCCGTCGACGAGCACCTCGCCGCCCGTCACGTCGAACAGCCGCGGCACCAGGCCGAGCAGCGTCGACTTGCCGCTGCCCGTCGAACCGATGATCGCGGTCGTCTCGCCCGGCCGGGCGACCAGCTCGACGTCCCGCAGGACCGACTCCTCTGCGCCCGGGTACCGGAAGTCCGCGCTCTTGACCTCCAGATACCCGCGCCGCTTCAGCTCCCGCACCGGCTCGGCCGGCGGCACCACGCTGGACTCGGTCGCCAGGACCTCCTCGACGCGCTCGGCGCACACCTCGGCGCGCGGCACCATCATGAACATGAAGGTGGCCATCATGACGGCCATCACGATCTGCATCAGATACGCGAGGAACGCCGTCAGCGCGCCGATCTGCATCGCGCCGCTGTCGATCCGGTGCGCGCCGAACCACACGACGGCGATCGACGACACGTTCACGACCGTCATCACGGTCGGGAACATCAGCGCCATCAGCCGGCCGGTCGCCATCGACACGTCGGTCAGCTCGGTGTTCGACACGTCGAACCGGCCGCGCTCGTAGTCGTCCCGGACGAAGGCGCGGATGACCCGGTTGCCGGTGATCTGCTCGCGCAGCACCCGGTTCACCGTGTCCAGCCGCGTCTGCATGGTCCGGAACAGCGGCCGCATCTTCCGTACGATCAGCGACACCGCGATCCCGAGCACCGGCACCACCGCGACGAGCACACCCGACAGCGGCACGTCCTGGCCGAGGGCCATGATGATGCCGCCGACGCACATGATCGGCGCGGAGACCATCAGCGTGAACGCCATCAGGACCAGCATCTGGACCTGCTGCACGTCGTTCGTGGTCCGGGTGATCAGCGACGGGGCGCCGAACTGGCCGAGCTCACGGGACGAGAACGACTGCACCCGCTCGAACACCGCGGCCCGGACGTCCCGCCCGAGCGCGGACGCGGTGCGCGCGCCGTAGAACACGGCCCCGATGTTGCACAGCACCTGGAACACGGACACGCCGATCATCAGCCCGCCGAAGCGCAGGATGTAGCCGGTGTCCCCGCGCACGACACCCTGGTCGATGATGTCGGCGTTCAGGGTCGGGAGGTAGAGGCTCGCGCTGGTCTGCAGCAGCTGCAGCAACACCAGGAGGCCGATGGGTTTCCGGTACGGCCGAAGGTGGGTTCGGAGAAGTCTTATGAGCACGGGTTCTACTATCGCCCGCGCCGCCGGGTCGTTACGAACGGATATCGCGCGTCGGGTAAAGCCCTGGCCAAGACATTCCGGGGAGTGGTGTGCGGGCGCCGCCCGGGCCGGGTGAGGCCGGACGGGGCCCGGTGAGGACCCCGATGACTGTCCGGGCCGCGGGAGCGGGGCGGGGCCGTCAGATGGCGAAGGCCCCGGGGTGGATCTGCTCCCGGGTGGCCGTGTACTGCTGCCGTACGGCCTGACCGACGGCCAGTTCCTCGCCCGCCTCGAAGACCTGCGCGGCGGCGCCCTGCCAGGCCGGGGGAGCGGCCGGTGAGAGCGTCCCCTGGGACACCCCGAGCGCCCAGGCGGCCTGGCGCGCGGCGCCGAGCGCCGCGTACTCGGCCGGCTGCGGGACGACGACCTGCGCGCCGAACAGCGCCGGCGCCAGCGCCTGCACCGCGGGCAGCCAGGCCGTCGCGCCGAGCAGGAACACCCGCCGTACCTCCACACCCCGCCCGCGCAGCACGTCCATCGCGTCGGCGAGCGAGCAGAGCATGCCCTCGAAGGCGGCCCGGGCCAGGTGCTCGGGCTTCATCGACTCGCGGCGCAGACCGCTGAGGGTGCCGGCGGTGTGCGGCAGATGCGGGGTCCGCTCGCCCTCCAGGTAGGGCAGCAGGACGAGACCGGAGGAGCCGGGCGTCGAGGCGAGCGCGAGCGCGGACAGCTCCTCCAGGGAGTCCACGCCCAGCATCTCGGCGGTGCCGCGCAGCGCCCGTACGGCGTTGGAGGTGTGCACGACCGGCAGGTGCATGCCGGCGGCGTCGGCGTAGCCGGTGATCATGCCGTGCGGGTCGGCGAGGGCCTCGTGGTGGACGGCCATGACCGAGCCGCTGGCGCCGAGGGAGACCACCGCGTCGCCGGTGCCGAGACCGAGGCCGAGCGCGGCGGCCATCGTCTCGCCGGTGCCGGCGGAGATCAGCAGACCCTCGGGGGTGGTGCCGGCGGCCTCGCCGGGGCCGAGTACCTCGGGCAGCATGGCCTGGTGGCCGAGGGCGAGTTCGACGAGGTCGGGGCGGTAGGAACCGGTGCGGGCCGACCAGTAGCCGGTCGCGGAGGCGGCGCCGCGGTCGGTGGTGCGGCGCGCGGGGCGGCCGAGCAGCTGCCAGACCAGCCAGTCGTGCGGCTGGAGGACCATCCCGACGCGCTGGGCGTGCTCGGGCTCGGTACGGGCGAGCCAGCGCAGCTTGGCGACGGGCATCTGGGCCTGCGGCACGGCGCCGACCGCGTCGGCCCACGCCTGCCGCCCGCCGAACGCCTCGACGAGATCGGCCGCGGCGACCTGCGCCCGCTTGTCGTTGCCGGCCAGCGCGGGGCGGACCGGATTGCCCTGCGGGTCGAGCGGGACGAGCGCGTTCGCCTGCGCGGAGACCCCGATCGCCTGCACCCCTTCGAGCAGCCCGCCGCCGGCGGCCTCCCCGAGGGACAGCAGCCAGGCCTGTGGATCGACGTCCTTGGCCTTGGGTTCGAGCGCGTGCGGGGCATGGCCCTGCCGCAGCACGGCACCCGTGTCCGCGTCACAGACGACGATGCGAGTGGAGTCGGAAGAGCTGTCCAGACCGGCGACTATCCCCATGACGACAGATTCTGCCGTACGCCGGGACATGGATACGCCGGGATACCCCGCTCTACGCCGCGATACGAGGCGAGGTGAGGTACGCCGCCACCGCTGCCCGCGCGGAGAGGGGCCGGGGCGGGGCTGGGCCGGGGCCGGGGGTCAGGTGTTGCTGGCGCCCCAGTCGTCGTCGTACGCCCCCTGGGCCCCGTACTGGTCGTCCGGCCCGCGCAGGGCCGTGAGCCGCCGTGCCTGCTCGCCGACGGCCCGCGCGGCCTTCCCGGCCGCCTGCTTGCCGGACTGGGCCGCGGACTCGGCCACGTTCCGCACGGCGGGGTTCTGCGCGACGCGCCGGGCGGACTTCTTCATCCGCTCGTACTGCTCCCGTCCCGCCCGCGTCCCGACGACGAAACCGAGGGCCAGACCGGCGACGAAGATCAGCTTGTACCGCACCTGTGATCCTTCCCTGGAGCGTCCTGGGGATACCGATTGGCGGAGCACCCCCCTGCTTGCGCTAATGTATGTGTCGCAGCGAGCGAGCGCCGCCCGGGAAGGCCCGGAGTGGCTCCGTTCGAAGCAACGCAGCAATCCCCTGTAGCTCAATTGGCAGAGCAGCCGGCTGTTAACCGGCAGGTTACTGGTTCGAGTCCAGTCGGGGGAGCGCGATCCCCTGTAGCTCAATTGGCAGAGCATTCGGCTGTTAACCGGAGGGTTGCTGGTTCGAGTCCAGCCGGGGGAGCGAGTGAGAGAGGACCCTTCGGGGTCCTTTTTCCGTTCCGGGGGAACCGCCCGCCGCCGCCGGGTGTCCTCAGGAGCGGGCATGGCCGACCATCCGGAGCAGGAGATCGTATGAGCGGCTATGCTGCGGCAG
The DNA here is from genome assembly GCF_040635425.1 of Streptomyces laurentii. Lineage (NCBI taxonomy): Bacteria > Bacillati > Actinomycetota > Actinomycetes > Kitasatosporales > Streptomycetaceae > Streptomyces > Streptomyces laurentii. Next base: position 69,847 of record NZ_JBEYHT010000027.1, read on the forward strand.
ACGGCGCGCACACTTGTACGCGCCGTGATGATCGGGGCGGTAGCTCAGCCGGTTAGAGCAGCGGACTCATAATCCGTCGGCCGTGGGTTCGAGTCCCACCCGCCCCACAAGGAAAAATCGTTCTGACCAGGCACTTCACGGGTCAGACGTGAGCGCGAAGGGTCTTGGCGGCCCGTCCTAGTCAGGAAATCACACCTGATTGGACAGAGGTTGGACGCTGGTCACGCGACGCGCTCGAATCCCTCGTTCGGCGCATCGGTGGCCTCGTCCAGCGTCACCTGCGGCCCCTTGGCAGGGTCCAGAGGCGCGTGATCAGCGGCACACTTCCCCGGATCGCGTGAGCTGCCGTTCGCGGAGGCCGGCGGCGAGCCGGGCTGCGGCCGGGGGACGACTGAGCTGGTGGTCTCGGCCTCGTTGTCCAGGAGCCGCGGGAGGACCGCCGTGTAGGTGTCGGACGTGATCTGGAACGACTTGTGGCCCAGTCGCGCCTGGACGACCTTCATCTTTGCCCCGCCGAGCAGGGCCAGTGCCGCTGACAGGTGCCGGGTGTCGTGCAGTCGGATCGGGGGCAGCCCGGAGAGCTCGACGAGCCGGTTGAACCTCCTGCTCATCCAGTCCGGGTGGAGGGGCTTGCCGTCCTCGTGTACCCAGAAGCGGTCGCTCTCGACGTAGGCGTCACCCCATGCCTCGCGCTCCTTCGCACGCGTCGTGTCGAACTCCACCCACAGGTCAGCGGTATTGGCGTCGAGGGTGACGGAGCGGACGCTGTCCTGCTTCGGCGCCTCGTCGTACACCCGGTAGGCGACCTCGACGACCTGTGCCGAGATCCGGAAGTACTGCACCAGCGAGTACAGGCTGACCTCCGACGGGGGCAGCGCGCACATCTCCCCGCGGCGCGGCCCCCTGAAGATGAGCCCGTTCCACAGCCCGGCGAACCGGTCGGCCGCGATGGAGGCGAGGAAGTCGGCCGTCTGCTCCGGAGTCCACACCATCACCGGGGACGGCTTCTGGCCCGTCCGCTCCCACTCCTCGACGCGTTCCGGCGTCCAGACCAGCGCCGTGGGCTTCTTCACCGGCGGAAGCTCAACCATCTTGGCCCAGTTTTTGGTGTAGTCGCCGCGCTTGATGACGTCCGACATGAAGGACTTCAAGGTCGCGAGGATGCGGTGCATCGTGTTGGCGGAGGTGATTCTCCGCCGTCCCTTGCTGCCCTCGCGGAGTGCTGCGTTCGCATCCAGGTACGCGCGGCGCCTGACGCGACGCTCCTCTGTCTTCCCGGAGGCTCGGACCCACGCCGTGTGTGCCGCGTCGCGCGCCTCCGTCAGCTCGACTATGCGCGCGTGGTGCAGAAGCCTCTCGGCGTTCTCCCGCTCGATCGCCGTGAACATCGGCTCAATGTGCCGGAGCTTGAGGTCGCGCCGCTTGATGTGCCCGAGGTGAGGCCTGAGGTACAGCCGGATGTGATCCTCGTACCCGTGAGTCGTCGTGCGGGCGAGGCGCTTCTTGCGAGCGATCCACGCGTCCAGGTCCTCGGCCACGGTGGCGTCGCTCAAGATGTCGGTGCCCTTGACGGCCTCCCGGTAGAGCTCGGCCGCCTTCTTCATCGCAGCGTCTTTGGTGGCGAACCCGAATCTGCGGACACGGCGCCGGTCACCGTTCTCGCCGGCCTCCAGTTCGAAGTAGAGGCTCCACTTTCCGTGCTTCTTCTCCTTGAGCTTGGGGCAGCCGGCGCCGATGTTGCGCTGCTTCGGCTTCCCGGTGTCATCCAGGACCGGGGCGCCGTCCTTGCCGATCACCGGTTCCTTGCAGACGCAGTAGCGCGTGTAGGAGGGGTTGAACTTCTCCATGGCTCTGGGGTCCTCGCTCCTTGTCCCTCTGTGACCCCATGCTCATCACCGACGCCGCAGTACGCGCACTCTCCTCACCGAAGACGACGACAACGACCCCGCCGACCTCATCCTGTCCACCGTCGAGATCGACCTCCTCCCCGCCTTCACCCTCAAGCCCCTCTACGTGGGCCACCGCCCCTGGGACGACCTCTTCGACGAGGTCCTCAACGAGGCCAACGACGAGACCGACGACGAGCCGACGCCCGCCCCCGCCCCGGAGGTCGCCGTCGATGTGGTCGACACCTCCGAGACCTCGACCGCACCGGGCGACGACCCCACCCTCACGGCGTCTGACCCGCAGCCGTCCCCCGAGACGGACCCGGCCGACGAGCCCCAAGAACCCTGGGCCGAAGAGACCACCACTGACAGCGCCGTTGCCATCGACGCCCCCGCCCGGCCGCGAAGCGCCGCCCGCGCAACCGTGCCTCCGCAAGAATGACCCGACCGACGACCACCCCCTGACCAGACATCGACTGGTGGGCGCGGCCGGTGCCGTGCCCACCAGCACCCTGCCTTCCGGTGCCGTTGAGTCCGCTGTCCTAGGACCATCCGTGCTAGAAGACTGGCAGGATGCCAACGGCGAAGACCCTGTCACTTCCACAGGTTGCCGACGTCAGAGACGGCGTTCAGGCCGCTTCGGCCGCGACCCGTCCTGTCCGGATGGCCTCGACGAGGGCTTGGTGGTCCTTCTCGTTCTGGTCCGCGTACAGCTCGGCGAAGGTCGCCAGCGCGCGGTCGAAGACATCGCTGCCGCCCAGGTACGCGGCGATGGCGATGCGGTCTCCGGATCTGGCGTGGGCACGGGCCAGCGTGGCGCCGCACAGTCGGCCAAAATTGGCCATTCGCTTTGGTGACATCTCCTCTGTTACTGCGATGCCCTTCCAGTCCCTCAGCTGACGGACGTAGAAGTCCCGCTGTTGGCCGTCGATGCCCTCGACGCGCTCCCATCCCAGGAAGATGTCGCTAGTGGCCTGCATGAGCCGCTGGCCGGCGACGACCCGCTCGCCCTGCGTGCGAAAGCTGCTGCCGCCGACGTAAGGCGCCAGAACCGACTCGTCGGCCTCCTTGGCCTGGAGGAACAAGGGATCCCCGTCGTCCTTGCCGAGCAGCAGCAGGATCCAGCAGCGGGTGCCGACGCTGCCCACGCCGACGACCTTGCGGGCCATGTCGGCGATGCGGTAACCCTGCAGCAGGAATCGGCGGTCCGTCTGCAGAGTCTGGCCATAGTGCTCGATCAACCGGCTGAGCTCCTTCTCCAGCTTGCTGCGCTCAACGGTCGGCAGCAGATCATGGAGTGGCACCAGCAACGGCGGATCGGGAGCGATCAGGCGCTTTCCGTCGAGGACGTGCGTGAGTTTGTCGAAGACCTGCAGCGTGTCATGCGCACGGGCCCGCTGCGCGGCACGACCCCAGCGTTCACGCTGTCCCGCACCCACGATCGGGCCCTGCTGCTCAAGAATCTCGTCCGCGTCGTAGCTGGTGTACCAGACGTCGAGATTGCCCATTCCGGCGAAGCTCCGCATGCGCTCGCGGTAGGACCCTACGGCCGCCCGCACCACCGACGCCCGCTCCTTGGAGCTGAAGCCATTGGCCCGGCCCGCGATGGCGAGGCTGGCCGACAGCCGCTTGACGTCCCATTCCCACGGTCCGGGCAGTGTCTCGTCGAAGTCGTTGATGTCGAACATCAGGCGGCGTTCGGGCGAGGCCAGCAGTCGGAAGTTCAGCATGTGCGCGTCGCCGCAACACTGCACTCTGATCCCGCTGCGTGGGGTCTGCGCGAGGTCCGCAGCCATGATGGCGGCGGCCCCGCGGTAGAAGCGGAACGGTGCCTCGCTCATCCTGCCGTAGCGGATCGGTACCAGCTCCGGCACCCGCTTCGCGGACTGCTTCTCGATGATCTCCACCGGGTCCCGGCGTTTCGACGAGGGCTCGAACTCGGCGTGGCTGGAACGGGGCGCGTCCGAGCGGGCAGCCTTGCCACGCGCAACCCGTTCTTGCGAGGTGCGGTGCTGTGTCTCGTCGCCGGAAAGATGATTCGAGGTCATTGCGGACGCTCCACGAATTGGTCGCCGATGCGCAAGGAGCTGATGTTTGCGGTCAGCAAAGAACTGACGACATCGTTGCCCGGAAGGCGGCTCATACCGGCGACATCGAGGGTGGAGCCGCCGAGGTCCCGTCCGAAGCGGACCACGCCTGCCTCGTGCCCTGATGTGGTCCTCCCTTCACAACGTATCTGCGGGCAGTGTTCCCAGCGACTTGGGCCGACCAGGCCGCCGTGTTCGTCACGGATGGTGCGGGCCTCGCATCCCGGGGGCATTGTCGGCGCTGAAGGGCGGACCCTCGGATGACCGAACCGCAGACCAAGAAGCTCGCCGAAGTAAGCGGCAGCCCGAGCTGTTTGCTGAACTCCATGGGATTGGAGGCCCTGGAGAGGGCGCCTTCGGCCTGGCGGCGCGGCGCCATGCAGTCGGCGCCCGAAGGCCAGCCTGGCGGCTCTGGGACCCATGAAGCTGTTGCCTGCGGCGACTACGCACACGGCATAGTTGATCAGGGGAACGGAGAGGGTCAGGAACTGAAGGCACCCAGCGATTGCGCACACTCGATGTCCACGCCGCGAGGGCGTGCTGATGCCACTGCTGGTGCAGGCGGCATCGCGCAGCGCGGCACGGCGTTCGGCTGGCCTGTCCACGAACGCGGTGGCAAGTGCGGCCGGTCAGCGACGCTGTCGGCACCGCTATGGTCGGGGTCCTGACGGTGGGGTTTCATGGGGTCGACGGTCCAATGCACTCTTGATCGCGTGGGCGACCATGCGAATCAAGAAGCCCAGGACAACGAGGTCCAGCACCATCTGGCCGACGGCCACGATTCGAGCGGGTGAACTCGCCGGCACGATGTCGCCGTATCCGACGGTCGTGAAGGTGGTGACGGCGAAGTACATGGCATCAAGACGGCTGAGCGGCTGGTTGAACGATGCAGCTTGGGCGTGCTCCATGACGAAGTAGGCGGTCGCAAAGAGAAGGATGAAGAGCGGGAGTGTGAAGGCGAGGGCTTGGACGGCGCGGAGGACGGGATAGTCGGCGTGGCTGATTTCGCGGAGCTGCCAGGCCACGACGACGCCTAGTCCCAGGACGCCGAGTGTCAGTCCGATCGCCGTCGCAGTACTCATGGCGTGGTCCATAGGAATCAGGAAGTAGATGGCCAGGACCACGATGATCCGCGCGAGCGTGCCCAGGACAGAGAGGAAGACCACGCGTGAGTCAGGTTTGCTGCCAGGAACATCGTCAAGCACTCGTCCACCCATGTTCGTCCTCCTGCTCTGTGGCTACGACACCGCTCGCGTGAGGCGACTCCATCCTCGGCTCGCTTCCGCAGGGCGATTCCCTCAGCCGCCGCACGCACGCACCGGCCGCATTATGCCTGCGGCAACCCGCTTCACCGGGGACCCCACACAGCCATCGTCGTGCTGGACACCCACGCAGCTATCCGGTCGCGCAACCATGCCCGCGACGGGCGGCACCTGTGGCCCGTCTGCACTCCGCGCGGCGTGTCGTTGGGCGCACGGTCGATGGGTCCGGCGTGACGCGCAGCGCCTATAGTGCCGCCCGGCGGCAGGGGCGAGATCCGGCAGCAGACGGCAGGACGCCGGGGGACCATGTAGCAACAGCAGGCGCCGAAAGAGCTGAAAGAGCGAAAGCGGTATCAGCTTCGTTCCGGCGGCGAACCGCAGACGAGGTCGTCGTTCCTGGCCTGCTCGACCACTGAACCAAGACACATGGGGGCTGCCGGCGTAAGCGGGCAATCTGTCTGGAAGTAGCTGAGCAGGGACCATGGCCCGGGCGACACGGGTTGTCCTGTCCGATCTTGTGCCTGCTCCGTCGATCAGCGGATTGCGGCCGCCCCGTGCGACCCGGCCCCGGAACAGCTGGTCAGCCGAGTTCGGTCGCGGCTTCGCGGACAGCCTTGTCGATGTCCTTGGTGCTGACGTCGAGCTGCTTGGCAACCTCCTTCTCAGCCTTCAGTCCGGCCTTCTCGACGGCCTGCGCGAGGGTGCTCTCGCCGACGATGACGAGAGCAGCCTGACCAGCGTCGATGAGCTCACCGAACTCCTTGACGTCCGCCCGGGACATGCCGCGCCACAGGTGACCGCTCACCCCGCCCGCCGCCGCGCCGACGGCAGCGGTACCGATGATCGCGGGCGGGAACAGCAGGCCGATGAGAGCACCGACGGCGGCGCCGCCCCACGCCCCGTGCCGGGTGGCCATCTCGTCCTTGTTCACGTGCACCTTGCCGCCATCGTCCTTCGTGACCACGGAGGCGTCGTAGGTGCCCACCGCACCGACCGCATGGAGGTCCTTGACGATGTCGTAGTCAGCCCTGGCCACGGCCTCACTGGGATAGGTGCCGATGTAGATGAACACTGCGTCGGGCTTCGCCATTTGTCCGTCCTGTCTGTCCTCGCCGTGTCCCGAGGATTACGGCGATCGGGGTCCGCAACCGCAACACGAAGCCCGTAGCCAGCTAGCCAGCAAGAAAGTGCTGCAGCCCTCGGGCATGCGGTCTTCTCGAGCAGTCCCAGGATGAGCTTCGCCAGCCAGCCCGGCACCCTGGGAACGCGTGAACCACGGCGACGTGGCCCACTGCAAAGCGATCTCGATCGAGGCGACCTGCCAAGAGCTGCCCGGCAGGAGGCCCCGGATCTGCCCCGCCTGGCCCCCGCGCGACGACAGGAATCCGAGCCGCTTGGCAATGAACCCCCGTGTTCCACCACTACGTCATCCGGTGCAACCAAGATGGGCAGTATCGACGTCGGTGGGAGGCCACCGTCCGGATGAAAGTCGCCCGACACCGTACTTCAGACGTCAGGGGAGTACCCGGCTGCGGCACCGGCCTGCTGAGGTGATCACCGCCCCGTCGCACGTGGTCCGAAGTTCACTCGCGCACCGACAGCTGCCGGCCATCTCCCGCCACTGCGACACAGCACGACACAGTCGGCGGGGCGCGACACGTCGTCGCGGTGACTTTTCGCCTGCGGTCCGGCCTGCGGAACGGCTGTCACACTGCAGCCATGGCGGAAGAAGCGACGGAGCATGACCGGACCCGCCGTCAGCTTCGCACCGCTCGGATGGAGGCGTTCAGCGACGGGATCTTCACGATCGCCGGCACGCTGCTCGTCATCGAGATCGCCGTACCCCCTGGCTCGAAGAACCTGTGGCACGCGGTGGTCGAACAGTGGCCCTCCTACCTGGGCTACCTGGTCAGCTTCGCCACCATCGGGGCGATCTGGCTCGCCCACTCCGTCATCACCGAGTACCTCGACCACGCGAGCCTGTGGCTGATGCGCCTGAATCTGATCCTCATGCTGGCTGTCGCCTTTCTGCCGTTCCCGACCAAACTGCTCGCCGAATACGTCCGCGAGGGCGACTCGGAGCGCGTCGCCACCACCCTCTATGGCCTCTCCCTCCTGATGACCTCCGCCCTGCTGTACCTGTTCTGGCGGTACGCGATCCGCGCAGGGCTGGTGCGCGACGACGCGGACGAATCGGATGTACAGGTTCTGACCAGGCGCCTCACACCCGGACTCATCGGATACGGCGTTCTGATCGTCCTCGGTCTCTTCGTACCGATCGCAGCGGTCGTGGGATATCTGGCGATCGCCCTCTACTACCTCGTGCCCCTCGGCAGGGCCAGACGACAGCGCCGCATCCGCCAGGCCAGATCGAGGCACGGGGATCAGAACGCCGACGGGTGACGGTGCGGCGATACGGGTTCGCGCCCGAGTCCCCACCTGATGAGCTCGTGCTGACCCGATGGCCACGCGCCACCACAGAAAGGGGCGTCATCACCGATGAGGAAGCGACCCGAACCCGGCGGGTTCGACACGACACGCGAGCCCGCCCCAGCGCCCCGCCGTTCGCACACCGCCCGCCCGGCGGACCGAGCCGCCTGCGCGTCCTGTGCGGTCGGTCATCGCGCCAGCCGCAGATCTGAGGTGCCGCCCCGATGACCGCTGCGGATCTGGCGATCGTCGCTGGTCTGGTCTTCGTCTGGGGCATGCTCTCGGCGCGGCTGGAGAGCTTCGACATGACCGCGCCCATCGTGTTCACCGCAGCCGGCGTCCTGCTCACCCACGGCCCGCTGACGTCACTCGGGATCACCCCCGGCCCGGAACTGGTCAAGGTCTTGGCCGAGGCGACGCTAGCCTTGGTGCTGTTCTCGGACGCGTCCCGGATCGGGCTGCGGCAGCTGCGTCCCGACCTGGGGTTGTGCCTTCGGCTGCTGGGCATCGGGCTGCCTCTGTCCATCGGCCTGGGCACACTTGCCGCCTTCATTCTGCCCGGCGTGGGTATGAGTTGGCTCGCCCTTCTCGTCGGCGCGGCGCTGGCTCCCACCGATGCGGCGCTGGGCGCCGCGGTCATGGTCAACCCGGCTGTCCCCGACAGGATCAGACGGGTACTCAACATCGAGAGCGGACTCAACGACGGGATCGCGACCCCCGTCGTGCTGGTCGCCATCGCGGGGGCGTCCATCGCCGAGCACGTGGGCGACACCGGGCCCGGGAAGGCCGTGGCCGAACTCGCAGTGGGCCTGCTGGTCGGCGTCGTGGCCGGCGGTGGCGGCGGCCGGCTGATCAAGCTGGGCCGCGATCACGGCTGGGTCGCCGACGGCTTCGCCGGCGCCGCAGTCCTGGGCCTGGCACTGTGCTGCTACGCCACCTCCGTGGCACTGGACGGCAACGGCTTTATCGCCGCGTTCACCGGCGGACTGGCCTTCACCGCAGCTGGCGGCCCCGCCGCCAAACTGGTCCCCTTCGTCGAAGAGACCGGCGCCCTGCTCTCCCTGCTGGTCTGGCTGATCTTCGGGGTGATTGCGGTGGTACCGGCGATGGAGGCCTTGACCTGGCAGACAGCTCTGTACGCGGTGCTCAGCCTGACGGTGGTCCGGATGCTGCCGGTGGCACTCGCGCTGACAGGAACCCGTCTCGGCCGGCCCGCCGTCCTTTTCGTGGGCTGGTTCGGACCACGCGGTCTAGCCTCCGTCGTCTTCGGCCTGCTCGCCCTGGAAGACCTGAACGGGCCCATGGCCCAGCCGGCGGTCACCGCTATCGCGTTCACCGTGCTGCTCAGCGTCCTGGCCCACGGCCTCAGCGCGGACCCGCTGGCCAAACGCTACGGCCCCCGGCTCGCCACGCCGCAGGGACCACCCGCCGGACCTTCCACGTCGGTGCCGCCGGCCGAAATCCCCGAGCGACGCCTCATCCGCCACACCGTCAACCGGCTCGGGGAGTAGAGAACCCTTGACGTCTTTGCCGCCTCGCCGCGGAAGAACCCTGTCCGGCAGAGTGCCTCGGCGCTCGATGGTGGGCGAACGTAGTCCCCGGGGAAGAGTTCGTCATCACTGGCTTGACCCACGTGCCGCATCCGCCCTGCCTCGAAGCGCCTGGAGGGAGCGGCCGGGCCGGACGCGGCGCAGCCCGGCCGCTGTCGAATGAGCAGCCGGGCTCACACCGGACCATTCGCAGAAGAAGACGCGTGGCTATCCGCGATGTGCTGGATGGCTCTGCGGGTGCCTTGCCGGTCTGCGGGGCCTTCCCTGTTCTGGTGGGCAGCGCCGCGCCGGACGGCCCCGGCTCGGGTCCGACGGGTCAGCGGACTTCGGTCGCGGCTTCACGGACTGCGCTGTCGATGTCCTTCGTGCTCACGTCCAGTTGCTTGGCGACCTGCTTCTCGGCCTTCAGCCCGGCCTTCTGCACTGCCTGCTCGACGGTGCTCGCGCCGACGATGACCAGGGCGGCCTGCCCGGCATCGATGATCTCCCCGAACTCCTTGGCATCCGCGCGGGACATGCCGCGCCAGAGGTGACCGCCCACCCCGCCCGCCGCCGCGCCGACGGCGGCACCGCCGATGATCGCGGGCGGAAACAGCAGACCGATGAGCCCGCCGACGGCGGCACCGCCCCACGCCCCGTGCCGGGTCGACGTCTCGTCCTTGTTGACGTGCACCATCCCGGTGTCGTCCTTGGTGACCACTGAGGCGTCGTAGGTGCCGATCGCGCCAGCGGTGTGAAGGTCCTTAACGATGTCGTAGTCGCCTCGCGCCGCAGCCTCGCTGGGATAGGTGCCGATGAAGATGAACGTTGCATCAGGCTTCGCCATTTTGTCTGTCCTGTCTGTCTTCGTCGCATCCGGAGGAACGCGGCGATGTGGTTGTGAAGCCGCGCCACGGAGCCTGCGGGCGGCAGAAGCCTGCGGCGGTCGGTGGCGAGCGGTCTTCGGCAGCAGTGTCAGGATGCGTGCCGCCGGCCTACCGGGCACCCAGTGAGAAGGAAGAGCGCCGTCCCATCTTCGGGCAATGCCACGCAGGTCAAACGCGTCCTGCGGCCTGGATCGGAGACCAGCCTCCCTGAACCGACGCTGCGCCATACAGCTCAACTCGGACCCGCGATACGGGTTCCGGTGACGGCTGCCAAAAGGGTGAACGCCGCCCGACGCCACGCCATGAAACCCAGGCGACGGCCCGACCGGTTCTTGGTCATGCAGGCCACTCGCGATCCCACGTGCGCTCCCTGGACCGGACCGGCGGTACTGCCACAGCACCGGCGCCGAGCGCCGTCCGATTTCAGCATGCCCCTCGGCGAAGTGAGACGACGACGTCACGACCGACGGGCGAGATGGGATGCGGCAGGAGCACGGTAGCGATGACAATCGCGTTGATAAGGGTGGCGGGTCGGTGACCGCAGCTCATACCCGGTCCGGCCGCACAACGGCGTCGCGGTAGGGGTTTGACTGCCCGGTGCGGACGCAGTCCTGACAGACTTCAGGCCGCCCACTGGACGCCACACCGCACCCGGTGGACTGAGGTTCCACCTGCCGGTCCTGGCCGCTGCGAATCTGGTTCCGTGAATCAGTGCTCAGCCGACCAGGCTGTTCACGGTGAGCGCGATGAAGAGACCGAAAACGATCTCGCTGATGACCCAGGAATTGTCGTTCATCCAGTCCCTGACCTTGGGCAGGGCCCGCTGGGCCTTTGCGCCCACGATGAGCAGGAACAGCGCCGGTAGGGCGAGGAAGAGCAGCGTCACCAGCACGAACGGCAGAATGTGCCACCAGGTGTCGCCGTCGCGCGCGAGCGAGCCGCCGACAGCGAATGAGGTAAGGATGTCCGTCGGGAAGACGCCGAGGAGCAGGAAACCGAGCCGGAAGGATCTTTTCGGTGTCGCCGTCTCCAGCTTGCCCATCCACTTCGGCGGCTTGGACGTTTTCCGTGTCACGAAGGTGTGGATCGCGGCCGCCACGAGAAGCACCAGGATGACGACGTTGAGCGTGGTGTTCGACGCCCCGTTGCTGGATGCGCCCGCGCCGATGAAGAACGCGATCGTGACGATGGTCGTGACCGAGACCGCTGCGCCCGCGATGAAGGCTGCCGAGTTGCGGCGCCAGTTCTCACTGGTCGCCAGGAAGATCGCGCTCAGGATCTGCGGCCCGGCGATCATCACGAACGCCAGTGGAAGGACCTTGGCCAGGTTCATACGCGAACGCCTCCTTCGATCGTGCCCGGGAGGGGCGCATGGTGGCCGCAGGCTGAGGCGGTGCCTTCCGCCCTGTAAACGGGCGTACATCCGGAATCGCCCGGGTGGTGCGCCGCTCTGTACGCGAACTTCGGCCGAGCCTGTCAGAGCCGGGATGGGCGGTGCAATGACCTTCCCGGTGTGTCCGAAAGATCCACATTTCAGCCATCCCGCGCCAGGGTGGGGGGTGGACGAGCTCGGCACGGTCGCCGGTCAGCAACTCGTCCGGCGCGTCGCACCGCTTGTGCGCCGGATGCCCCTCCACCATCGCCTGGGACGCACCGTCTCACCCCGCCCACGGGTGAGGGCGTCCATGGAGTCGGCACACCGCCCCGCGGACTAGGCGTTCGGCTCATCGAGCGGCGATCCGCTGCTCGGCGGCCTCGAGAGCGAGGGCACCCGGTTCTCCGCGCGGATCACCCTCGCTTTCCCCTGGCTCCAGCACCGCTGAAGCCGGAATGATCACGAGGCCACCCAGTAGCTTTGACGGGATACCTAAGGCTGACGAAAACAGCCATGAGGCTCCGCCCTCGGTTCGGGGGCGGAGCCTCTGCGTGCTGGAAAGGGAATCCGCCGCGCGCGAGTCCGAATCCACCTACTGAGCTGGCATGACGTTCCATGTCGGCTGCCGAGCGCCGGCGGATGGGACAGGGTTTGGACAGCGTTTGGACACAAGGATAGGAAAGGACTGACAAAGGCAGGGAAGGGTGAACTACCCACACCCCTTCTGACCAGGCAAAACGTCAATCCTGATCACTGAATACCAAGGGCCGTCAAGATCCCCAAAGGACTCATAATCCGTCGGCCGTGGGTTCGAGTCCCACCCGCCCCACCGCGACACGCCGCAGGTTCACCCGTTTGACCTGCGCCGACAGAAAGTCCCCCTCCGTGGAGGGGGCTTTTTTCGTGCTCTCGCGCTCGTGGGCCCGGCCCGCGCTCGCCCGGCGCGCCGGAGCCGCCCCCGGACGGCCCGGCCGCCCCGGCCGGTTGTACAGGCCCCGGGTCGAACAGCGGAGGCGTACGGCATGGCCCGGACGGGCGACGGGGTCGCGTCCGCGCCCGTCGAACGGGTCAGGGGCCTCCGGCGGGTTCACGCCCGGGTCGGGTCGTCGTCGGTGGCGGGCAGCGGCCGGGCGCCGGTCAGCCAGGCCCGCAGGACGTTCTTGCGGACCTTGCCGAGCTCGTTGCGGGGGAAGCGCGGCACGGTCTCGACGCGGGTGGGCCAGTACCAGTCGGTCATGCCGCGCCCCGCCAGCCAGGTGCGCAGCTCGGCCAGACCAGGGGCGCGCTCGCCGGCGGGGACGACGACCGCACAGGGCAGGTCGCCGTGTTCGGCGGGGTAGCCGACCAGGACGGCGTCGGCGACGGCCGGGTGCGCGCGCAGCTCCGCCTCGACGTCCAGTACGGGGATCATCAACTGGGTGGTCCCCGAGATCCGGTCGGCGGCCCGGCCCGCGTACGCCAGGCCGCCCTCGCCGTCCGGGCGCATCAGATCACCCGTGGGGAACCAGCCGTCGGTGTCGGCGGCGCGCCACAGCAGGCGCCCGGAGTCGCGGTCGAAGGTGCCCAGGCAGGTGGACGCGCTGCGCAGCTCGACCGGCGAGGCCTGGTCGGGTCCGGTGGCGGGTTTCCGGCGCAGTTCGATGCCCGGCATCGGGTGGCCGACGCTGCGGGCGGCCCGTTCGGGCGGGTCGGTGAGGCGGGTGGCGATGCTCCCGCCGGACTCCGTGGAGCCCAGGGCGTTGACGACGTGCCCGCTCAGGGTGCGGCACAGGAGGCCGACCAGTTCGGGCGAGGGGCTCGCGGCCATCGTGGCGACGGCTTCCCAGGCGGGCGGGTTCCGCGGCCGGCGGCTCTGCTCGGTGGCGAGGGCCTCCAGCATGGCCGGCGGGGCGAGCGGGGAGCCGGTGCGGTACGTGCCGAACAGGTCGAGCCAGCGGCCGGCGTCCCACGCGTCGCAGTACAGGGCGGTCTCGCGGTGGACGAGCGGCCGCAGCACGCCGTTGCGCAGGCCGACGCCGTGGCTGAGCGGGGTGAGCACCGGGAAAGGCTGCCCGGGGAGGGGCGGCGGGATCGGCAGGGGCCGCCGGACCCCCCGCGTACAGGGTGTTCAGGCTGTGGACGACGGCGGTGGCGCCGCCGGTGGTGCCGGAGGTGAACAGCACCGTCGCGGCCTCGTCGGGCCCGAGGCCGGTGCCCCGCGGCGTGGCCCGGGCGGGGGTGTCGCGCAGGCAGGCGCCGAAGTCGAGCGCGCCGGTGGCGGAGGCGTCGCCGATGACCGCGCGGTGGCGCAGGGCCGGCAGCCCGCCGGCGATCTCGGCGAGGGCCTCGACGTGGTCCGGGCCGGGGTGACGGTCGGTGGTGACCAGGAGGACGGCTCCGGTCGAGGCCAGCATCCGTTCCGCCTCGCGCCGGCCGAACCGCGACGAGAGCGGCATCGTCACCGCACCGGCCCGCCAGCAGGCCAGCGTGAGGACGGCCGCCTCCCACCAGTCGGGCAGTTGAAAGGCCACCACCTCACCGGGCCGCACACCCAGTTCGTCCAGCGCGGCGGCGAACCGGGCGACCTGGGCGGCGAGTTCGCCGAAGGTCAGGGTGACGGCCCGGCCTTCCTCCGCGCGCCAGTTGATGACCGCCCGCTGGCCGGGTGCCTGCGCGGCGGCGTCGCGCAGGTCGTCCAAAACGGTCGTGTCACGCCACCAGCCCTGCTCGCGGTAGCGGGCGGCGGTGGCGGGCAGCGGCCGCATGGCCTCGAACAGCTCCGGCATGGGTGCGTGCTCCCTCGGTGAGGCAAGGACGGTCTCCGGCGAGGCGATGGGGGATCCCGGGTCCCGGCGGGGACCGATGGGCGATCGCGAGCGTGTCGGTGCGCCGACGCGCCGGGCCGTGACCGCACTCTGGCACAGCGGCACCGGCCGGTTCGGCTGTACGGCAGGGAGCGGTCGCGGAGCACCCGAATGGGCGGCTGCGTGCGCGGGGCGCGGCTCTGCGCGGCTCTGCGGGGCGCTGCGGTGCGGTGCGTATCGAGGAGGGACACATGGACAGGTCGGTCCGCTCCGTGTGGGGCGGGGACCGGTTGGACCTCGACGCCTATCTGGCCCGGATCGGGTACGCGGGGGAACGCGAGCCGACGCTGAAGGTCCTGCGCGCGCTGCACGCCGCCCACATCGCGGCGCTCACCTTCGAGAACCTGGAGGTGACCCTGGGCCGGCCCGTCCGGCTCGACCTGGAGTCCCTGCAGGCGAAGATGGTCCGGCGGCGACGCGGGGGCACCTGCTGCGAGCAGACCCTTCTCTACGCCGCGGCCCTGGAAGCGATCGGATTCACCTTCACCGCGGTGGCGTCACGCGTACGCCTGGGCGAGGACCGGATCCGTCCGGCCACCCACTACGCGCTGCGGGTGGAACTCGGCGGCGAGGCGTGGTTCACCGACGTCGGCTTCGGCGCCGAGGGCCTCCTGGAGCCGATCCGGCTGCGCGACGGCGAGGTCGCGCGGCAGGCCGGCTGGACGTACGGGCTGGTCCGGGAGGCAGGCCCGACGCCGGGCACGGCCGGTCCGCTGGTGCTCCGGATGCGGATGCACGACGGCTGGTTCGCTCTGTACGCGATCGGGGCCGATCCGCGCTTCCCGGTCGACTTCACCGTGACCAGCCACTTCACCTCCACTCATCCCCTCTCGCCCTTCCACGACCGGCTGCTGGTGCAGAAGCCGGCGGCCGGCCGCCGGCTCGTCCTGCGTGACACGGAACTCGTCGGACTCCTGCCGGACCGCCCGGACGAGAGACATGAGGTGTCGGCGAAGGAGCTGCCCCGCCTGCTGAGCGAGGAGTTCGGGCTCGTGCTGGACGCCGAGGACATCGCCGCGCTTCTGAGGCGCTACGAGAAGGGCCCGGCGTCGCGCGCGACGCGGCGCGCCCCCGCTCCGGAGTGTCCGGGGCGGGGGCGCGGCTTCAGCGGCCGGTGAGGGCTGTCCTCATGCCCGCGTGGCCGTACGGCGGCCGTAGCCGCCGTGCTCCTGCTTCACCTCCACGACGATGGTGGCGGTGGCCTGGTCGCCGCTGACGTGGCCGCCCCGCGGGTCGGTCGCCGTCGCCCGGGCGGTGTTGGTGAGCTTGCGGTGCAGGGTCTCCTGACCGTCGCCGTACACGACCTGGTCCGGCACGCCCTCCGCGACCGCCCCGCCTGATCGGCCCGGCCCGCCCGCACCGTTCGTCAGCTTCAAGCGTCCGCCCGCTCGCCCATCCGTTCCGTCAGCTCAGTTCGAAGGAGTCGCCATGCCCTCGCTGGACCGTCAGGACAGTGTCTTCGTCCTCGATCTCGGAGACGGGGAGAACCGTTTCCACCCCGACTGGATCGCCGCCGTCGGTGCCGCGCTCGACGAGGTGGAGAAGACGGAGGGGCCCCGCGCCCTGGTGACCGCCGCCACCGGCAAGTTCTACTCGAACGGACTCGACCTGGACTGGCTGTTCGCCCACACCGACCGGCACCGGGAGTACGTCGACTCCGTCCACGCGCTGTTCGCGCGGATGCTGGCGCTGCCGGTCGTCACCGTGGCCGCGCTGCAGGGCCACACCTTCGCCGCCGGGGCGATGCTCTCCCTCGCCCACGACTTCCGCGTCATGCGCGCCGACCGCGGCTACTGGTGCCTGCCCGAGGCCGACATCGACATCCCCTTCACCCCCGGCATGGCCGCCCTCGTCCAGTCCCGGCTCGCGCCGCAGGCGGCGCACGAGGCCATGCTCACCGCCCGCCGCTACGGTGGCGGCGACGCCGCGGCCGCCGGCCTCGTCGACCGGGCGGTCGACGAGGACGCCGTACGCTCTACCGCCGTCGAGCTCGCCCAGGGGCAGCTGAACAAGGCCGGCGCCACCCTCGGCACCATCAAGGCCCGGATGTACGCCCCGGTCCTGGCCACCCTGCGCGACACCACCCAGCCGCTCGGCTGACCGGAGCCGGCACCAGTAGCGGCGCCGACCCCGGTACGACACCCCGCACCGACCCCGTACGTCCAGGGAGAACAGCCCGTGGCCACCCCCGACCTCAACGCCATGACCGGCCTGGAACTGATGCGCTGGGTACAGACCGAACGGCCCACCGACATCCCCTCCATCGGCCGCCTGGTCGGCATGCGCTTCGACGAGGTCGAGCACGGCCGTGTCGTCGTCTCCCTCGACACCCGGCCGCCCACACCGACGGGCAGACGCTCATCGCCGAGGGCACCGTCATCCACGCCGGCCGCCGCACCGCCACGGCCGAGGGCAAGGTGCGGGACGACCAGGGCAAGCTGATCGCCCACGCCACCACCACCCGCATGGTTCTCTAGCGGTCCCCTGGTGGTCCGCTAGCCGGCCAGGGTGTCGCAGAGGTTCTCGCTGGTGCCCTGGAGGGCCACCGGTTCGGCCCCGACGCCCGGGTGGAGCTCCAGCTCGATACGGCCGTTCAGGATGTACTCACCGGGCGGGTCGTACGGGTTTCCGGTGTGGATGGCGACGGCCATGTGGCCGGTGCCGGACCAGGTCTGGCTGCCGTCCGGGTGGTAGGTCATCGTGGCGATGCCCGGGACGGCGCGGACGACCCAGGCGCCGGTGGACAGGTTGGTGAAACGGATCGTCAGCGGGCCGGTGACCTGCTGTACGGCGGGCCGGCCCGCCGCGTCCCAGGCCAGGGTGCGGATGCGCTCCCCGTCCTCGACGATGTCGCCCTTGAGCGCGAACGAGCAGACGTCACCGGCCTTCTGCTCGAACGGCGCCGCGTGGAAGGGCTGCCACGCGCTCGGTCCCCCGTCCTGCCCGCCCGCCTCGGCCGCCGCAGGGCCCACGCTCGCCGCACAGAACCCCGCGGCCACCGCCACCGCCGCTCCCCACCTGGCCGGTCGGCCCACGCGCATCAGCATGTGCTGTCTCCTCCCGTTGTGAGTGCCACCCCGATGCTGTACCCCGGCCCCGCCACTCCGCCAGGCCCCCGCACCCCCGTCCGCCCACCGCCGGGCGCGCGGTTCGGCCGTCGTTCATCCGTCCGGGCGACGCGGTGGTGCCCCACGGTGGCTCGCGGCGGGGACGGGACTACGCGTGGGGCGATACGGGCAGTCCGGCCTTGGTGCTCGGCGTCCGGCCGAGCGGGGAGACCTTCCGGCCTTCCCATCGGAGCATCCCTATGCGGTCCCCAAGCGCCCTGAACCCGCTGCTCTCCGCCTGGGGGCCGGGGGAGCGGTCCCCGCTCGCGTCCCCGCCCCGGTCGGCCGCCGCCGACGTCGGACTGCTCCTGCTGCGGCTGACCGCCGGCCTGCTGATGGCCGGACACGGGTCGCAGAAGCTCTTCGGGCTCTTCGGCGGGCCGGGCCTGACGGAGACCGGCAAGCAGCTCGCGGCCATGGGATACCGGCCGGGGAAGGTGTACGCCGTGATCGGGGGGTGTCCGAGCTGTCCGGCGGCCTCGGGCCGGCCCTCGGCCTGCTGACGCCGCTGGCGGCCGCCGCCCTGGTCGGCGTCATGATCAACGCGATGGTCATGGTCACCGCCGCCAACGGCGTGTGGGTGCCGGACAACGGCGTGGAGTACAACATCGTCATCGCCATGGTGGCCCTGACCGTCGCCGCCGTCGGCCCGGGGCGGCTGGCCGTCGACCGTCTCTTCCGCTGGGGCGAGGGCGGCTGGACGGAGGCGGCGGTCGCCCTCGTCCTGGGCGGCGTCGGCGCGGCGCTCGCGCTCAGCCTGTAGGCACGGGCCCGGCCTCCTCCAGACCCGGGCCGGGGCTTGTGTCCGGGTCCGAAGCAGCGTCCGAAGCAGGGTCCGAAGCAGGGTCCGGATCCTGGTCCGAAGCAGGCTCCGGGTCCGGGAGGGAGAGGCAGAGGGCGTCGAGGGCCGCGCCGAACGCGTGGTCCATCGGCGTCCCGTACCCGATGACGAGCCCGTCCCGGGGCGTCATCGCACTGTCCGGGTGCAGGTAGGGGCGCAGTCCGTCCATGGCGAGGCCCTGCCGGCGGGCCGCCCGCAGCGCCGCCTCCTCGGTGCCTTCGGGGAGTTCGAGTACGGCGTGCAGGCCGGCCGCGATGCCGCTGACACGGATGTGCGGGGCGCGTTCGGCGAGGGTCCGTACGAGCAGGTCACGGCGGTGCCGGTAGTGCCGTCGCATCCGCCGCAGATGGCGGTCGTACGCGCCGCAGGCGATGAAGTCGGCCAGCGTGAGCTGGTCGACGACGCCCGACCACATCTCCCGGACGCCCTTCGCGGCGACGACGTCGTCCACGAGCCAGCCCGGCAGCACCATCCAGCCCAGCCGCAGCGCCGGGGACAGGCTCTTGCTGGCCGAACCGATGTAGACGACCCGGTCCGGGTCGACGCCCTGTACGGCGCCGACCGCCCGCCGGTCGTAGCGGAACTCGCCGTCGTAGTCGTCCTCCACGATCAGCCCGCCGCCCGCCCGCGCCCAGTCGACGACCGCCGCCCGCCGCTCCGCGTGCAGCGGGCCGCCGGTGGGGAACTGGTGGGCGGGGGTGAGCAGGACGGTGTGCGCGCCGGTGTCCGGGAGTTCGCCGACCCGCGCGCCGTACGCGTCGACGGTCAGCGGCACCGTACGCATCCCGGACTGCTCGGCGGCGGCGCGGTGGAAGTCCAGGCCGTACGACTCGACGGCGAGGGTGCCGCCGCGCACGGCGGCGAGGAGGCGAAGGCCGTGGGCGAACCCCGCGCAGATCAGGATCCGTTCGGGCTCGGCGCGCACCCCGCGGGCGCGCGCCAGGTACTCGGCGAGCGCCGCCCGCAGCTCGGGCCGGCCGCGCGGATCGGCCACCCCGAAGGCGCTGTGGGGCGCGGCGGTCATGGCCCGCCGGGCCGAGGTCAGCCAGGCCGTGCGGGGGAACGCGGCGGCGTCCGGCGAACTGGGCATGAGGTCGTGCGGGACCTGCTGCCGCGTCCGCCGCTGGGGGCCGCGCTCCTGGTCGGGGTGGGGGACGGCGCGCGGCGCGACCCGGGTGCCGGAGCCCTGGCGGGCGGACAGCCAGCCCTCCTCGACGAGTTCGGCGTACGCGTCGGCGACGGTGTTGCGGGACATGCCCAGGTCGCGGGCGAGTCCGCGGTACGGGGGGAGCCGGGTGCCGGGCGCGAGCCGGCCGGAGCGGACGGCGTTCCGCAGCGCGTGCGTGAGCTGCGAGCGGAGGCTGCCCCGGCCCGACAGCTCCAGATGGAGGTCGGTGCCGACTCCGCCCGCCGGATCCGCTTCACGGTCACCGTCACCGTCACCGGCACTGCCACTGTCGCCGTGACCGGCCCCGGAGTCCGCGGAATTGACCCAAGTTTCTGCCATGGCAATGCACCCTAGCGTGGGTCGATTCCGCGCCTACTGTTCTTGCATGACCACTCACCAGGTACCGCAGCGCATGAACTTCCCGACCGTCGCCCCCAAGGTCTTCAAGGCCGTCCTCGCCCTCGACGCCGCCGCCCGCGCGGGTCTCGACCCGGTCCTCGTGGAGCTGGTGCAGATCCGTGCCTCGCAGCTCAACCGGTGCGCGTACTGCATCGATTACCACACCACCGACGCCCGCAAGGCCGGTGAGGCCGAGGCCCGGATCTACCAGCTCACCGCCTGGGAGGAGTCGAGCCTCTACACCGAGAAGGAGCGGGCGGCGCTCGCCCTCACCGAGGCCGTCACCCTGCTGCCCGGAGGGGTCTCGGACGAGGTCTACGACACGGCCGCGCGGCACTTCGACGAGTCCGAACTGGCCCAGCTCATCGCGCTGATCTTCACGGTCAACGCCTGGAACCGCATGAACACGACCACCCGCAAGACCCCCGGCGCCGTGTAATCGTTTCTCCCTCTCTCACGGGCGGTGGCCGTCTTCCCGGCGCCACCGCCCGAGGCGTGTCCGGACCCTTCCCCTCACCCCGGGCCGATGCGTGGCCCCAGGCCCCCGAGGACCCCGGGACTACGCCTGGACCGCCGTCAGGTGGTACGTCGTGTCGACGTGGAAGCCGCCGGTCGAGGCCGCGTCGATCTCCAGGACGTACTGGCCCGGGAGCAGCGGAGTGACCGCGGC